>CACXHF010000071.1 GCA_902767305.1 uncultured Eubacteriales bacterium | reverse complement strand
CCATTGCTGAGAACTCCTTCTAATTTTTATTAGTTTAGGCTAACATATGGGCAGAAAATTATTCGACTTCGATGTTTTCCGCATCTGCCTTCCGAAGAGAAAGCTCATAGCCACGTACGTTTATTTCAACAGGATCGCCCAGCGGTGCTACTTTGCGAACCAGAATTTCCACTCCCTTGGTGATGCCCATATCCATAATTCTGCGTTTAACGGCACCTTCACCATGGATTTTTACAACTCTTGCCTTGCTTCCGATTGGGACATCTTTCAGATTTTTCATTGTCTTTCCTCCTTTTTAATCTTCACATCCATAATACGTCATCGTTTTTCACATCCTCATCCACAGCAATGAATGGAGAAGGGGAGTGAAAACCGATTCTCAGAGAGAAACAGAGATTCGTTTCCGGCCTGACAAAATGCCTTCATGATTGTCTGCTTCATTCAGATCATGATCCTGCGGGCCATTTCGTCACTGATCGCTATCCTGGATTCTTTGATTTTCACGATTACGTTTCCATTAAGAGACGTGACGACCGTAACAGTGCCTCCCGCCACGAAACCAAGATCTTCCAGATGCTTTTTCATGTCCGGGCTGCCGCCGACTTTACGAATCACATGCTCTTCACCCGGGGAGGCATAGCTTAATGGCATCATCCTGTTTTCTCCTTTCAGAGGATTATTGACTGTTCTTCTGCACAGATTTGATAAACAGACATAAGCACATCAAACCGATGCATAAGAGATCATCTTTCGAAAAAGGTTAGTATTTTCTAACCGGCAACTATTATAGTTATGTCATCCTAACATGTCAACACATTTTTTTTAAGTTTTTCGGAATTCTGAGTTTATTACATAGCCTTCCGCCTGTTCTTTATGCATTCTCCGGCAGAATCAGCATTGAAGCGTCCTGATAGTCATGTCCCGACCGCCGCATGCAAAAACGGACGGATTTTTTCTGAAACGGAAAAAAGACTGACGAAAACTGATTTCGGCAGTCTTTTGAATCAACAGTTGAATCTGTCAGTCTGGCATGGATCCGGCATTTTCCGTCAGGAATTTCAGTCCCTGAATAGACTCAGAATCGTCTGACTCTCCGATGCTGCGCAGCCAGCTGTCAAGGGTTTTACTTGCATTGGTGAGGGCTTCTTCACTGAAGGAAGCTGCATTGGAGACATTCTGCCCGATTATCTTCCAGGCATCCGCCGCAGCATCCGTGACAAGACTGGCATTTTCCTGCATAAAGGCGTTCATTTCCCGATACCAGCCGGACAGTTTTGTCCCTGCAACACCGGCTGCTTCGGCCAGTGCATCCACTGCATCAGCTAAATGCTCATCCATTCCATAGTCTGATTCAATCAGCCAGTTATTGACGGTCTGATAGGCTTCATTCAGTTTCAACATGGATACTTCACCGGTATGCTGTGCTCCTGTTATCAGGGTTTCCCATGCAGTTTCAACCTTTTTATCCCATTCATTTTCCTGTAAATAGGTTTCAGCCTGACTGATCCAGTCCGTCATTTTTCCGTTAAACCAGTCAAGCCCAGAGCTGAGGGCCTCTGAAGTTGTTTCCCAGCTGCTGCCAAATGTATCTGATAACTGTTCGATTTCTTTATCTATCCAGGAGAAAAAGCTGTCCTCATCTGTCTCTTTCGGTACGAAAACGGAGGATTCGGCAATGGCTGTATACGAACAGAGCATGCACAGACAAAGCAGGGGAATCATTTTTTTCATAAATAGACCTCTCTTTCGTTGTTTTCTTTAAATCAATACGAATGGAAAAACCGACGTCAGACACGATTGCCACTGGTCCGGACTGTTTCATACCGGCAGACCCTTATATGCCTTTTCCGAAGTTTTCTGAGGTCCGCATCTCCCTTTATTTACATTAACCGAAACCATGCATCATGGGAAATGCCAACCTGTTCACTCCGGCTCCTCCTCGAAGAAGCGGTAAAAGTCCTCAGTATTATACAGATATCCTTCAAATATCTCAACATCCCGGAAATGCTTCTGCAGAATCAACGTTTGTACAGCGTCTTCTCGCTGCAGCAGCTGACTGCAGATGCTGCAATCAGGAGAGCCGGATATGCCGGTGAGAAAGCAGATGATTTTCTGAACTTTACAGATGATGTTCGTCAGATTGTTCGCTTTTTGAGTAAACAGGCTGTTATTTGCTTCCTGAAAAAAATCATTTTGTATTTTTCACAGAACGTCGAATTGCAGCAATTTGTCTAATTATGTGACATTCTTTTTATGTTATACTTACAGTATAGAAACGGAAGCTATCCGTTTTGACTGTGATTGAAAACCATATTTCAGTAATGCATCCACTTGATTTTCTGAACAATGTTGTTTATACTTTCAGCGTACATACAGCCTGTCTGCATCTTGGGATGCTGTGAACAGCTGTATAAACGCACCCAAAGAGGAGGAACTTCCAATGAATTTCGATGTAATCCGGAGGAGCGATCCCGCTGTTGCACAGGCGATAGAGGATGAACTCAGACGCCAGCAGAATCATATCGAGCTGATTGCCTCAGAAAACTTTGTGTCTCCTGCTGTCATGGCGGCCATGGGAACGCCGTTGACCAACAAGTACGCAGAAGGTTATCCGGGGAAACGGTATTACGGCGGCTGCGAATGTGTGGACGTGGTTGAAAATCTGGCCAGAGACCGTGCTTGTGAGCTTTTTGGCGCAGATCATGCCAATGTACAGCCGCATTCCGGCGCGCAGGCTAATATGGCGGTCTACTTTGCCATGCTGAATCCAGGGGATACTGTGCTTGGAATGAGTCTGCCGCATGGCGGACATCTGACCCATGGTAGCCCAGTCAATATGAGTGGCAAGTACTTCAACTTTATCGGTTACGGTGTCAATGACGAGGGTTACATCGATTACGAGGAACTTCGCCGCCTGGCACAGGAGAATAAGCCGAAGATGATCGTCGCAGGTGCTTCTGCTTATCCCCGAATCATCGACTTCTCCAAGATCCGTGAGATTGCCGATGAAGTAGGCGCGATGGTGATGGTCGACATGGCACACATTGCCGGTCTGATTGCTGCAGGCCTCCATCCAAATCCGGTGCCGTATGCAGACTTTGTAACGACGACTACACACAAGACACTTCGCGGCCCCCGCGGGGGAATGATCCTGTGCCGTAAGGAATATGCCAAGGCAATCGACAAGGCAATTTTTCCCGGTACACAGGGCGGACCGCTCGAGCATATCATTGCGGCGAAAGCAGTCTGTTTCGGTGAGGCACTCAAGCCGGAGTTCAAGATGTATCAGGAGCAGATTATCCGCAACGCCAAAGCCCTGGAAGAGGCATTCCGCAAGGAAGGCATTTCCATGGTTTCCGGAGGAACGGACAATCATCTGATTCTTCTCGATTTCTCCAAAACAGAGCTGACCGGAAAACAGCTTGAAGCGTGGCTGGAGGATGCCAACATTACCGTCAACAAGAACACTGTTCCCAACGAGCCCAGAAGCCCGTTTGTGACCAGTGGTGTACGTGTAGGAACACCTGCGGTTACCTCACGCGGCTTCAAAGAGGCGGACATGGCATGTGTGGCTGCCTGGATTGCCCGCGTCGTACGCGAGGGCGAGAACTGCCTGCCTGAGGTTAAGGCACAGGTGATTGAGTTCATGAAGCGGTTCCCGCTCTACGAAGACTGAGATCCGGAATACAGATCTTATCCCTTTTCGAAAGTTTCAGAGGGTGGATATGACAATACAGGAAACACTTGCCATTCTCAGATCACAGAACGTGCAGTTTGAACTGATTGAACATGCAGCTGTCATGAATATGCAGGAAGTGGAAAAGCTCCATCTCCCGCACCCGGAGGCGGATGCGAAAAATCTGTTTGTCAGAGATACGAAAGGGCATTACTGTCTGATCTCGGTTCCCGGAACCTGCCGGGTCGATCTGAAATCATTCCGTATGAAAGAGGGGCTTGGAAGCCTCTCTTTCGTGCGTGAAGAGGAAATGTGGAATCTGCTTTCCATGGCACCTGGTGCGGTAACGCCGCTCGGACTTCTCAGCGACACGACTGAATCGATTGTTCTTTATCTGGATGAGGCATTCCGGGGCGGACTGATCGGTGTCCATCCCAACGACAACCGTGCAACCGTTTTCCTGAAAAGTTCGGATCTCGTGCGTGTTATCGAAGCAAACGGGAATCCGGTAAGGTGGAGAACATTCAGCATGCAGGAAAAAGAATGCATACAGGACGAATCAACAGGAGAAACAACTGTCTGACGGGAGAATGTACATGATTAAGATTTATGGTATGCCCACGTGTCCCTACTGTGATTATGTTCATGAACAGATTCAGGGACGCGAGGATGAATTTGAGTATAT
>CACXHF010000070.1 GCA_902767305.1 uncultured Eubacteriales bacterium | reverse complement strand
TTGTTGTCTCTGTTTTTCGGCGAAGCTCTGTCCTGATCCACCAGAGAGCCAACACGTACCATAAAGAATTCATCCAGATTGGTCTGATAAATGGACAGAAACGTAAGCCGTTCACACAGCGGCACCCTTGAATCCTCAGCCTCTTCCAGTACTCTTGCATTAAACTTCAGCCAGGAGAGTTCCCGGTTCACCATAATCTGCGTTCTTTCCCCAAGCTTTTCCTTTTCATTTCCTGCCATAATCCCCGATAATCCCTTTCATATGAAGTTTAAGCAAATTATACCCGATCCCACTCAGAAAATCCATAACCACAGCATCTCTTTTCCCTGCATTCTGCGACAGCAGACGGCAAAGCGGTGTTTCCGTCCTCGTCCATCCGGCCGGTTCCCGCCCGCAAAGGAACGAACGTGTGTATCACTTCGTCTGTCGTGAAAAGCGTATTCCAAATAAAAAGATGCCGTCTGACTTCAAACGGCATCTTTGTGTGAAATGATTCAGCTTTTTTTCGCTGTGGTGACCTTATTTCAGCATGGACTCTTCCCAGGTTTCATGCGGCTTGAGGCCAAGCAGCTCAACAACAGTCGCCGCCACATTAGCGAGACCAAATTCCGGATTGTCCTTCATCTCGTGACGCGCATCCTTGTCATAGATAATGAACGGAACCGGATTCAGACTGTGCGCCGTACGAACCTTGACATTCCCCTTCTTATCCTTTTCAAGCATCTGGTCCGAGTTGCCATGATCTGCGGTAATCAGCAGAATGGCATTTTCCTCATCGCAGACCTTGCGCAGACGGGCAAGGCAGAGATCCACAGATTCAACAGCAATCTCAGTTGCCAGCAGACTGCCGGTATGACCAACCATGTCGCCATTGGGATAATTGCAGCGAATGAATCCATACTTATGTGAACGGATTGCATTAATCATCAGATCAGTGATCTCGGTTGCTTTCATCCAGGGTGCTTCATCGAAGCTGCGGACATCCGAATCGACTTCCTGCCAGTCTTCCAGCTCCTCGGAGAACTTCTCGCTCCGGTTGCCATTCCAGAAATAGGTTACATGACCATACTTCTGCGTCTCCGAGCAGGCATATTCCCTGATTCCCGCATTGACAAGCAGCTCTGTCAGCGTATTGCGAATCTCCGGCGGATTAACGAGATAGGTTTTCGGGATGCACAGGTCTCCATCATACTGAAGCATGCCGGCATACTTGACTTTCGGCATCACACCACGGTCAAACTTGTCAAAAGTCTCATCGCCGTCAAAGGCCATGGAAATCTCAAGTGCACGGTCTCCCCGGAAGTTGAAGAGAATGACACTGTCGCCGTCCTGTACGGTTCCGACCGGCTTGCCGTTCTCGGCGATGACAAAAGCGGGCAGATCCTGGTCAATTGCGCCGGTTTCATTGCGAAGCGTCTCCACGGCTTCGTGTGCTGAGGCAAACTGTCTGCCGATTCCATGCACATGCGTATCCCAGCCCAGTTTGACCATCGGCCAGTTCGCCTGGTAACGGTCCATGGTAATCACCATACGTCCGCCGCCTGACGCAATCCGTCCGTCAAATCCGTCTGAATTGAGTTCCTTCAGTACATCTTCCAGCTGATCCACATACTGAAGCGCGGAGGTTGCCGGTACATCACGGCCGTCGAGAAGGATATGTACGCGTGCTTTCTGAACACCCTCTGCCTTTGCCTCTTTCAGCATGGCGATCAGATGACGGATATTGGAGTGTACATTTCCGTCGGACAGCAGTCCAAGGAAGTGCAGGGCACCGCCTGTTGCCTTTACATTTGCAGTCAGTTCCTTCCAGGCATCCGATCCGTAGATCTTTCCGCTCTCGATCGATTCATTAACCAGTTTGGCGCCCTGAGAGTAGACCTGACCACACCCCAGTGCATTGTGACCGACTTCACTGTTGCCCATATCATCGTCTGACGGCATTCCGACAGCCGTCCCATGCGCACGAATGGTGCGGAACGGCGCAGTCTGCTTGAGCTCATCCAGCGTTGGCGTTGTTGCCTTCGCAACCATATTGCCAAGCAGTTCCGGAGTTTCGCCTACGCCGTCCATGACGACGAGAACAACCTGTTTATTCATACCAAAAATCCCCCTTACAGAATAATATCAAGCGTCTCTGCTCTCTGCTGCAGGAAAACAGTTTTCCGGACAGCTTCCGGAAGCCGCAAAAACATTCACGGCAGCCTGTCTGTCGTCGGTTTCCGGCCTGCAGCATCATCCAGAGTGTTCTTAACATAAAGAAGCTCCACGGGTAATCTGTTCCGGGCAAATTCTGCCCGGTTCAAAGCGTATGTCCGCCGAATCAGATACAAAGCCCTGCGGCCACTATGCCGGATTTCAGCATTCATATCCTTGAATCGCATCCGCAGGCATCCTGAGCAGTCTGTTTCCTTTCGGTTTTGGCTGTTTTCAATGCTCTGCCAAAGCGTTCCTATTATTGCATTTTTATCTATTGGCTGTCAAGGACTGCATCCGTCACCTGCAGGAAAAATGATGGAATTCCTCTTCCCTTTCATACGAAACCAGGCTGCCTGCCATCCGGCAGACAGCCTGGTTCTCTGTTTTCTGAATTGACTGAGTTCCTTTTTCAGGCATGCATATGCATCAGACCAAGAAGGAAAATCCACGCAAGGCCATAGTAGCTGACAACTGCAACCAGGTCATTAATCGTCGTAATCAGAGGCCCCGATGCAACAGCCGGATCAACATGGATTTTATGGAAAAACATCGGGATCACGGTTCCACTGACACCGGAGATAAACATGGCAATCGTCAGTGCCGCACCAATACAGGTGGAAATCTGGAAAGACTGAACCAGCGGCATCTGTTTTCCAAAGTGAACATACAAGCCACAGAATACCACTGCCATTATTCCCAGTACCAGACCATTGCAAAGTGCCACTCTGCCCTCTTTAATCACCAGATGCATCTTCTGCTTCACTGTCAGCTCTTCGTCCGAAAGAACACGGATCGTCACAGCCAGCGACTGTGTTCCGCAGTTACCGGCCATATCCAGTACCAGGGACTGAAATGCCACCAGAATCGTCAGTGATGACATGACCGGTTCAAAAACTCCGACTACCGTGCTGACGGCGAGGCCAAGAACCATCAGAATAAGGAGCCAGGAAATCCGCTTTTTCATACTCTCAAGCAGAGACTCGCTCAGATCTTCCTCCGCTGTGAGACCTGCCAGTTTCGCATAGTCCTCACCGAGTTCATCATCGACAACCTCAATAAGGTCTGTACTGGTAATAACGCCAAGAAGTTTCCTGTCTCTGCTCAAAACAGGAATTGAATCCTCGCTGTAATCCTTCAGTTCCTCTATGCATTCACTGACGGTCTCATTATCGTACACAAACGGATAGGAGGTTATGGTCAGATCATCCAGATCTGTAAACTCCCGGGCGATAATCAGGCTCTGCAAAGAGATTGCACCATAGAATGTCTCGTCCCGGTTCAGTACATAAATGGTCTGAAGGTTATCATTCTCTGCTGCCTGTTTCACAAGTGACCGCATTGCCTGTTTTACCGTAAATCCCCGGGTAATGGCAATGTAGTTCGTGGTCATCTTGCTGCCGATTTCGTCCTCGTCATACGACTGGATCAGATCAATATCCCGCCTGCTGTCCGCATCCATGTGGGAAAGAATGGCGCTCTGCTGATCTGTATCCAGGTCTTCAAGGAAATCAACGGCATCGTCTGCATCCATGTTTTCAACAATGTCTGCAGCCTTGTCAATATCCAGTTCCGAAATATATTCTGCCGGATCTTCCAGATAGGCAAATACCTCGGATACTTCATCCTCCCCCAGCAGCCGATACAGGCGCATGCGCTCATCGCTCGTCAGCATGGGAAGAACATCTGCGATATCATTGGCGTGATAATCTGCCAGACGTTCTTTTTTCTCAAGAACATCAATATCGCTGTGGAGCATCTTTACCAACTGCTCCGCATAATCCGGACGTTCTGTTTTTATCTCGTCCAGTTCAGTCGTGTTCTGAATATCATCCATCACGCATCCCTCCAAATCAATAAACAGTTATGCCCACTGTCTATCTGGTAAGGCCGCGTACGAGAATCATTCATTATACCCGCCACTTACAGAAAAAAGGAATATCAAGTGGAACATCGCATAAATCGTGACCTGTACTGTCCTGACCGTCCACTCGACTCACCTCTCCTTCTCCATCTGGGCAACTCATTATATCCCGTTTTCAGGAGGCAGACAACCCTCAAAATTTCGTTCATATCCACAGAAATTGAACCGGTTCTCCGGCGGGCTTTTTCCTCTTCCTGCCAGACAGCCGGAAAAACGTACGTAAACGGCTGCGGCTCCTCAGCTGTTCCTTATGATATCCGGCATCATTCCGTTTCCGTATTTTCCGGAGCAGCCGGCTTTGGATGATAATGTTCAAAAATCACCTGTGCCTGCGCCTCCCCGATTCCATCGACCCTGCAGAGTTCCTCTGTCGTTGCCTTGGAGATATTGGCAATGGATTTAAACTCGGCAAGCAGTGCACGGCGTCTTGTCGGACCGATTCCCGGAATGTCCTCAAGCGATGAATGCATTCCTGCTTTCTGACGCAGGCTTCGGTGATAGGTAATGCCAAAGCGGTGTGATTCATCCCGGACACGCTGCAGCAGATGCAGAGCCGGTGATTTTCTGTCAAGCAGGATACTGTCCTCCGAATCCGGAACGAAAATCTCATCCAGTCTCTTGGCCAGACCGATAATGGGAATATCATATCCTACCTCCTGCATGGCTGTTCTGGCAAACCTCAGCTGCTGAGGGCCTCCGTCGATGACAATCAGATCTGGAATATCTGCAAAGCCGGTCAGCTTCTCCTCATTTTCCGGCAGCTCTCCCTTTTCCCTCAGTTCCTCCCGTTCATTTCTGGCCCGTGTCAGCCGTCTGGTCAGTACTTCATTCATTGAAGCAAAATCATTGGCCCCTTCGACGGTTTTAATTCGGAACCGCCGGTATTCTTTTGCAGCCGCCTCGCCATTAATTGCCACCACCATGCTGGCAACAGACAGGACTCCCTGCGTGTTTGAAATATCATATCCTTCAATCCGGCGTGGGACCTTCTTCAGGTTCAGTATTCCCTGCAGCGCCTCACAGGCTCCAATCGTACGCTCACGGGCGCGGGACAGGCCTGCATTCCGCTTATCCAGCGCATCACGGGCATTCCTGACCGCCATTTCAATCATCTGATGTTTGGTTCCCCTCTGAGGTTCCCGGATGACCACTCCTGCCCCCCGCCGGCCGCTGAGAAAAGAACTGAGATCATCCGCCTGTTCCGGCAGTTCCATGCACAGCACCTCCTCCGGTATCTGCCGTCCGTCCTCATAGTATTGCAGCAGAAACTCCCCGAGAATGTGTGCCGGAGTCTGATCCCCCTCCCCTTCAAGCGTATAGTTCTCAGCTCCGATCATCAGCCCGCCGCGCACAAACAGAACCTCCACCATCGCATCCAGAGAATCCGATGCCACTGCCAGAATATCCCGGTTTCCCCCCTTGACATTAATTGCTTTCTGACGCTCCATCAGCTTCCCAACCGCAGCCAGTCGGTCACGCAGTTCAGCCGCCCGTTCAAAATTCAGGTTTGCTGAGGCTTCCAGCATATCGTTTTTCAGACGCTTTTCAACCGTCTCACTCTTTCCGTTCAGGAAGTCGATCACCTCCTGCACACTTTTTCCATATTCTCCTTTTTCAACTTTACCTGCACAGGGTGCCAGGCACTCTCCAAGCTGATAGTGCAGGCACGGACGACGTTCCGGGTTGGGAACAAGTTCCCCCTGACAGGTTCGCAACGGAAAAATATGCCGCAGAACATCCATCACCTCTTTTACACCGGTCGTTCCCATGTAAGGTCCGAAATACTTTGCCTTATCCTTTTCTATCCGGCGGACGATTTCAATTCTCGGGAAATTCGATGTCGGGTCAATTTTCAGATAGGGATAGTGCTTGTCATCCTTGAGCAGAATATTATACTGCGGTCTGTGCTGTTTAATCAGATTGCATTCAAGAATCAGCGCCTCAAGATTTGTGTCGCATAGAACAATATCAAAATCGTCAATTCGCGCCACCATAGCCCGGACTTTTACCGTATGATCTTTTGACTGATGAAAGTACTGGCTGACCCGGTTTTTCAGATTAATTGCCTTTCCCACATAGATAATCTTTCCCTCAGATTTCATCAGATAACATCCCGGGCATGTCGGCAGCCTGGAAATCTTGACTTTCAGCGTCTCATTCATAACAGCTCCTCCAAAAAAGACGTCCCTGTTTCATTCGGGGACGTCCATCGCATCGGATTTATTCTTCTTCATCATCCGGACCTTCAAGGATCCGGGTTCTGGCCACCTGAATGAGTGCTTCCATGAGTTCATCGTCAATCGGCACAAATTCCTCCAACTCTTCACCATTTTCATCTGTGAAAGGATTCACTTTCATGATGACGACAGACTTAATCTCTTCCTCAGCTTCGTCTTCATCCGGATCCTGCAGAATTGCATACTCTTCGCCGTTATAGAAGAAATAATCATATACCTCAAAGGTATATGTACCGCCGTCCTCACCGGTCAGTTCAATCAGATCTTTTTCAAGCATTTCTTCGTTCATTTCCCGTTTCCTCCTGAATCAGTCAAGCAAAAAATGGAACCCCATGTTCCTGCTTTTCATTATAGTCGAGCTCTGCCGGGTTTTCAAGACAGATTCATCGGCTGCTTTCCCGATGAATTCCCTTTTCCGTCGTCTCCATTCCCGATTTCTGTTTTTTGCATGTTTCATTTGTTTTCGTCTGCGGTCTGTGATACAATCATTCTAAAGCCGCTGTGAAGGAGGTAAACAATCATGGCCGTGACTGAAGCTGTTGAAAATTATCTGGAAACCATCCTCATACTTTCTCTTTCCAAATCCGAAGTCCATGCGATTGACATCTGCAATCATCTGGGGTATTCAAGACCCACCGTTTCCATTGTTCTGCGCCAGTTAAAGGAAAAGCAGTATGTGACAGTTAATGATGACAATCATATTTTTCTGACTCAGAGCGGTCTTGAAATCGCTCAGCACATTTATGAGCGTCATGTCATTCTGACTAAGATGCTCGTAAGTCTTGGTGTGCCGGAAACTCTTGCACAGGAAGACGCATGTAAAATAGAGCACGATCTGAGCGATGAAACTTTTGAAGCAATCAAGCGGCACTATCATGCAGAGCACGAAGACAGTGATTTTGATTCCTGATGTTTATTCATTTGTTCCGGTTTTTTTCTGACCGCTGACAGTGCCTGTCCCGTTCCGGATAGAGACCAGCATTCGATTCAGTCCCGTTTTTGAATAAAATCCAATCACTGTTTCTTTCCGTCATTTCAATGCGGACGCCTGCACCTGCTCCATAATCAATTAGAAGAGGCTTCTGTGAAGCCTCTTCTCTCTTACACCTATTCCTTACTCAACCTTAGTAAATGCATCCTTGCCCAGGCCGCATGTCGGGCAAACCCAGTCCTCAGGAACATCTTCCCACGCGGTTCCGGGTGCTACGCCGTTGTCAGGATCGCCAACCGCAGGATCATACACATAGCCACAGGGACATTCATACTTATCCATTTATGAGTCCTCCTTTTTATTTCAGTTCTCTGTTCTGAACTGATATTCATCATTTTATCTGAAAACAGAAGAATGCGCAAGGTATTATCAGAAGATTTCTTTTCGATGTACTGCAGCCGCATTTTCTGCAGAAAGGCCTCGCATCTTAAATTGTTCCAGCCACTTTCCTTTTGAACGATTTCTGTTATAATGAGATTCAACGCTGAAAACAGACTCATTTCCGCCTCAGAGCTCCTATTTCCTGACTTCAGCAACTTAAGAAATAACAATTGGCAGAACTCTTCAGAATACTCTCTGCTGTCCCACAGAATATCTTTCACCTTCCGAGGAATATCATGACATTATTTGCTTTAACTGTATACGGCATCTTTGCAGCACTGATCTGCAGAATCCTTCCGCAAAAGTATCGCTGGATCATCATGCTGATCGCCAGCTGTGGTTTTTACAGTGTTCGCTGCCTTTCAGGCCTCCCCTATATTCTTCTGACTGCCCTCACTGCCTATCTGGCCGGCCTGTTTATGAACCGCATTCAGTCCCATGCCGCAGAGGAAACAGCACTCCGGCCTGATGCGAAAAAAGAAATTCGTACTAAATGCAGACGTCATTGCAATCAGGCTGCCGGGATTACCCTTGTTTTTAATCTATGTCTGCTTGGCTTTTTCAAATATGCAGATTCTGTTCTGAAGCTTTCCGGCCAATCACCGCTGGGTCTTGTTCTGCCCCTGGGTATCTCCTTTTATACTTTTCAGGCAATAGGCTACCTGCTGGACGTTTCCGGAGGAAAGATTCAGGCTGAACGAAATCCTGCCAGATTTGCTCTGTTCATTTCCTTTTTTCCTCAGCTGCTTCAGGGACCTATCGGCAGATATGACACTCTCGCCTCTCAGTACAGAGAACCTGAAAACACCTCTTTTCAGCAGGCACTTCAGGCTCTGCTGCTGATTTTCTGGGGACTGCTCAAAAAACTCGTAATTGCTGACCGGGCGCTTGGCTTCGTCGGTGCGGTTTTTGATGTTCCCGCAGCCACTTACGGAGCTTCCATGAACATCGTTGGAGTGCTTCTTTATTCTCTTCAGCAATACTGTGATTTCTCCGGTGGAATCGATCTCGTAATCGGAATTGCAGAGCTCATGGGAATTCATCTCCCTCAAAACTTCAGACAGCCTTATTTTTCAGTATCTCTCGCTGATTTCTGGAGAAGATGGCACATTACACTCGGTTCATGGATGCGCGATTATGTTTTTTATCCTTTCGCTCTTTCAAAGCCCATCACTGCACTGACTAAACATATCCGGAAAAGAAACACGGTTCTTGCACGTACACTGCCCGCTGCTCTTGGGAATCTGCTTGTGTTCTTTCTCGTCGGATTATGGCATGGTGCCACATCCAACTACATATTATGGGGTCTCTACAACGGCTTCATTCTTGCATTTTCCTCCCTGATGGAGCCTGTGTACAAAAAGCATGAACTCCGGCAGCCCTCTGCCATGCTCCATTTTTTCCGTATTCTCAGAACCTTCATCATTGTCAACATCGGCTGGTTCTTTGACCGTTCGCAAAACGGTTTCGATGCATTCGCCCGTATTCACAGCCTGATTGCAGACTGGCGTCCACATGAGGTTTCTGCCACTGTGCTTGATTCCATGCAGCTCCCTGCACACGACCGAATTGTTCTTGTGATCGGAGCTCTTATCATACTGTTCGTTTCCATTCTTCGGGAGAAAGGAATCAATATCCGGCACCGCCTGTCCACCCTTCCGTTCCCTCTTCGATGGCTCATTTTCCTTTCCATGATTCTTTCTGTTGTCATCTTTGGTGTCTGGGGATCCGGTTATGAAGAAGCTGCATTTTTATACTATCAGTTCTGACAGGAGGCAAGCGTGAAGCGGATACTGATTCACATTTTTGATATCATTCTATTTCTCTGTGTACTCATTCTGATTCTCTTATGGCTTTCTCATGTCCTGCTTCGAAAGGAAACACTGGTGCGTTTCGGAGGATTTCTGGACAAACCGGAGCAGTATGATGTTCTGATCGTCGGGGACAGTCATACGGTCAATGCCATTTATCCGATGGAACTCTGGAATTCCTATGGTCTGACTTCCTATAACCTGTCCAGTTACGGAAACACCCTGCCCGTTACTTACTGGATTACAAAGCTTGCCCTGGAACGGACAACCCCCAAAGTCGTAGTCATCGGAATTAAGGATCTCGGATTCCCTGAAAAACTTACAGCAAGCTCCGGAGATCTGCACACTGCATTTGACTGCTTTCCTCTGAGCCGGACAAAAATTGAAGCCATTTGGGATCTGACCGACAACCCGAATGCTTCGGATGATTATGGATACCGATTTCAGGACCTCCGGGCTGAATACCTTTTCCCTCTTCTGAAATATCATTCCAGATGGCCGGAAATTACCGCCGGCGATTTCGGCAGTACCGATTCTCTTCAGAAAGGCGGAACCATGGCAGTCGACCTGGCTGTTCCCAATGAATATACCATCACCGAGGACGTGGGTACTGAAGATTCCGGATTTGGCTATCAGTATCTCCGTAAAACCATTGAATTATGTCAAAGCAAGAACATCGATGTCGTTCTGATCAACCCTCCCTATCCAGCAACCTATGAAAGTCAGGTACTCGATGGAGTAGCTTATTATATTGCACAGGAGTATGGAATTCCCTGTCTGGACTTTGTCTACATGGATTCGATTGTCGATTATAACGTCGACATGTTTGACAGTTTTTCTCACCTGAATCCTTCCGGTGCAAGAAAAGTAACCGACTATCTGGGAAAGTATCTTACCGATCACTATCCTCTTGTAAATCATAAGAATGATCCTGTTATCGCTCCGGAATGGGAAAAGGAATATGCAGAATATGATCAGTATAAACTGTCTCATATTGATCTGCGGCAAAGCAATCCGGACCTTCTCCTGATGCTCCTGCATGACCCGGGCTTATCGGTAATTCTCTATATTCCGGAGCATTCTGATATTTACCATAACGATCTGAGACTGCGGCTCATTCAGAATATGGCCAGACGTCATCTGTTTGAGGAAGATGAAGGAATGGAATGGGCCGACGCATTATTTCCTCTCGAGGAGCTTACAGAGGCCTGTCATTCAGAAAATTCCTATTTACTTGTTATTGACCGGAACGAAAATCGAATCTTTGAACAGACCGGTGCTTCCTTCACACCGATCAGCTCCGGTTTCGGCTCCGTCACATGTGATGGAAAAATGCTTTTCATTGACAATGATCCTCAGCTCACATTGGACAATGACGCTTCTTTCTATCTTTTGCTTTATGATGAATTAACCCGGAAAATAGAACGAAAATACAGCGTACAATAGAAAAGGAACTGCCTTTTTTGGCAGTTCCAATTTTATAATACCAGGAAATTCGCATTACGCAAAACCCGCTACTCATTGGGTAAAAGGCTTTCTGAAAATGGCTTTTGCTATAGAAGACCATTCGGACTCACGAACAGAATCGTCGGAATATCAGGCATCTGCACGTTTGTTGAGCTCACTCTGAGCAAGGCAGAAATTAATAATACTTAAACCAATCAAACCGATAATCAGGTACATAACTCCCGTGTTGCCATCAGTACCTTTCATCTCATCGACCTTTGCTCCCAGTTTATAGTTCCAATAGATCGAGTAAATGCCAAGCGTGACGATACAGAGCAGAACAGCTTTTCCACCGCTGGTAGTTGCGTTCCCCGGAGCAAGCGCGTTAGTCTCGTCAGTCAGCTTAGCAAGCCAGTAAAGTGCATAGATGCCAAGCGTAACTATTGACAGGATAACGCAAATCGGGATAGAGCGATTTTTGATTTCCATAACAAAGCATCTCCCTTCGGGTGTTGATTATTTACTTCCCGAAATACCGATCCAGCAGGCCCTTGAAAGCTTTTCCGTGCCGCGCTTCGTCCCTTGCCATCTCATGTACAGTATCATGAATCGCATCCAGATTCAGTGCCTTCGCTTTCTTGGCAAGTTCAGTTTTTCCGGCGGTAGCTCCATTTTCAGCATCGACCCGCATCTGCAGATTCTTCTTGGTAGAATCCGTCAGTACCTCACCCAGCAGCTCTGCGAATTTGGCTGCATGCTCAGCCTCTTCAAATGCTGCCTTTTCATAATACAGACCCACCTCGGGATATCCCTCACGGAAAGCCACACGGCTCATTGCCAGGTACATACCCACCTCTGAGCACTCACCGGTAAAGTTCTCGCGAAGGCCTGCCTTGATCTCTTCAGGAACATCTTTCGCTATTCCTACGATATGCTCAGCCGCCCATACCATTTCGCCTTCCTGCTTCGTAAATTTAGACGCAGGTGCTTTACAGACAGGACACTTGAAATCCGCCGGGAGCTCCTCTCCCTCGTATACATAGCCGCAGATACCACAAACCCATTTCGTCATTTTTTCTTCCTCCATTCACTTTTTTTCTGCCATCCGGCAGCTTTTACAAACTCCATATGCGATCACATCCGTTTTTTCGATCGAATGATCACATAGCGTCTTTATCTGTTCCAAAGATGCCGTAAAATCTGCCGGAATATCATACAGACTTCCACACATCCTGCACTTGAAATGCATATGCGGTTCTCTCACATACTCGTAAACAGATGTTCCGCTCTCCAGAGACAGACGCTCAATGATCCCCTGCTCACACAGGCGATCCAGTGCCCGGTAAACCGTAGCCCGGCCGACACCATCCAGATGACTCAGAATTTCCTCAGCCGTCAGATGAACCCTGGCTGATGAAAGGACCTGCAGGACACGATGCATGAGAGGCGTCATGCTTTGTTTTCCTCTTGACATGTTCAGCATCCCCTTTTCATTTTGAGACTCTGTATCATCATTGTATAAGAAGCAGGTATTGTTAGTCAATCCTATCTTTTATTTTTTTTCTGATCAGCGATCGTCCGGACATCGCATTTCTATGATACAGGACTGCAGCCGCCAGCAAAATCAGTCCGATTCCACTGATTACCGAGGCAATTGTCCAGGCAGCAGGAACATCAAACCAGACTCGGAAACTGCATTCCTCTGACATGTTCTTTACATTCAGCTGGATCACGTTATTGGTTCCGCGTACTACTTCAATCTCATCACAGCCGGTTCCCTCAGCACGATACCCTTTGTAATAGAGCAGAGGAAGATCAATCATATGATCACCCGGAGTTGTCCGAATCGTAAACATCAGATTCGATCCGTCTTTCTGATAGAAAGTTATCTCTCTTGGATCTATCCCTTTCAGATGAATGTCTCCCGGCCAGAGAGCTTCATTGTCTGTAAACAGATAGATATACTCGGACTGTCCTATATAGGACGTAGTATAGCTGTCCGGATAGATCAGCGGTTCCTCTTCTATTTTGCACTGCATGGTATAAGCCGCCGGCAGTATGCCAAGAACAATCATCATCGCCGCGCCGGCAGTCCGCCATCGTTCATTTTTCAGGTAACCCAGTGCGGCAGGCAACGACAGCATCGGAACTGCCATCCCGACCAGCCGCCACGGAAACTGCATTTGCTGAGCAATCGCTGAAAACGGCTTGCGCATGTTCGATATTCTCTCCCAGGGAGTGATATCCGTTGACATCAGAAGCAGTCCTGTTCCGAAAAGCATCAGCACATTACAGATTCTTTCCAGTCTTTTGTTCCCGTCAGATTCTGCTTCACTCTTTTCGCTGAATTTCCAGAGTAAGAACAGCGTCATTCCTGCCATCAGTGCAAGCCCCGGAATAACGCCGATACTGTACGCATAATCCTCTGCTTCCGGCGCTACTTCCCCCTTGTTTCCTGCAAATCCAATCAGATATGATCCCAGTGTCAGTGTATTTCTCTGTGGCAGCAGGGAAACATTTGTATTAATCCCTTCATTAATATAGTCAAGCATCGGAACAAAGAAACCAATGCAGCAGACAGCTGTCAGTATCGCCGCGGCCAGAACAGCCCCTATCCGCTTTGGCTCTTTAATCAGTCTGGGCAGACAGATAACCGCTGCAGCCGCACACAGGACCGCGCTGAAAAGTGTACTGAGCAGATGCGAGCAGGCAATGCCCACCATTGACAGAGAAAGAAGCGGCCATCTCTTCACATTGCCCGTCATCACTTCTGCCATAGACGCGATCAGGAGCGGGAAAAAGATCATGGCAAGACTCTCACCGTAGGTAGCCCGGGTATACAGGTTTACCAGCCTGTAGATGGAAACCATGTATAACCCGGTTGCGCCCAATGCCGTATCCCGACGCCCCGTCAGCATTTTCATGCTGAAATAGCAGGATACTGCTGTGGCAGCATTGATTGAAAAAACAAAAATTCGAAGAACCGCTGCCAGTGTCACCCCGAGATTACGAAGAACCGCCGGAAAATACAGGAATAATTCCGGATAAAATTCAGGGGCTGCATAACCATATCCGTAAATAGTCGAAGCATGTATCCGGACAGGGAACTGCCCCTGACGCAGCGCCGCAGCAATTCCCTCAATCCGGTTTACATGAAACATGAGATCATGTCCATTATATATTCCCTGCCAGAAAAGCGGAGCCGAGGCAAATACCGTCAGAATCATCAGCAGAAAGGCTGTCTGCTGATGCTCCCTGCAGATCGCTTTTTCTCCTTTGCAGGCACTGCTGTCTGCCATTCGTCCCGGAATCCGGCAAAACACGCTGCTGCAATACGGCCGGCCAATGGCAAGAATAATGGTTGCCATAATTCCAATCACGCAAAGGTACGCCAGCAGATCCCGGTCAATTGTTGTCGTTCCGTGCTTAATAATCGTTGCCGATTCCACTCTCTCCGGTTTATCTGTACAGAGCTTTATATGTTCGGCAGCGTCTGTTACAGTGAAAGAAAACGAGATCGAATTATCCACCGGGCTCTTCTCTGCCGTTCCCCCGCGGATAAAGCTCTGTTTACCGGCACAGATAATTCTGCAGGAAAGCGTCTCTGAACCTGACGCATGCAGCTCTACATCATAATCTCCCCACATCAGATTCAGTCCGTTTTCATCTACAGCACGGCGTGCATCTTCCACCTGCAGCACACCGACCCCTTCGTAGATTCCATCATAGTTTCGCATTGCCGCCTGATACTGCACTGTATGTTTCAGTTCCCGGGCTTCCTCCTCTTCCTTCTCTGCCTCATCCTCACTGATTACGAAATGAGAAAGATCCTCATCCTCCAGCACAAATGTAAGACGATTCTGCTTTGAAAACATCAAAGCTGCCGCAATCACCAATACCCATACCAGCAATACCTTCATCCAGAATTTCATCCATCGTCCTCCGTCTGTCCTCAGATCTCATCTCTCTCGAGATTCAGATACTCTGCTTCAGATGGCGTCATCCCGATCTTTAAAGCATCCAGATTTTCCATCAGACGTTTTGCGCTGGTCGTTCCCACAACAGCAAATACGTCAAGATTCTGCTCGAATATCCATCGCATCGCAATCTGGGCTACCGTTACTTTTTTCACTGCAGCCAGTTTCTCGCATCGTCTGAGCCGTTCGAAATTCTGCGGGCATGCATACCCCTTCATTGCAAAATCATCCATAACCATGGATGCCTTCTCGGGAGCATTTCCTTTTACCCGCCCGGAAAACAGTCCTCTTCCAAGACTCGAATAGGCGATTACCGGCATTTTCCGCATCCTGTACCAGTCTCTGGCAGACTGATTCTGAGGACCTGAAAGACTGATGCATCCGCCTCCCCAGAGATCTGTTACCTGTTCCGCCAGCCCAAAGTTCGGACTTGAAACAGAAAACGGAATCAATCCATGACAGTAAGCATATTCATTTGCTTCTTCAATGCGTTGATGAGACCAGTTCGAACCTCCAAATGCTCCGATTTTTCCTTCCGAATGCAGCGAATTCATAATTTCCACAATTGTCCCCGCTGCAACGGACGGATCATCCCGGTGAAGCAGATAAATATCAATATAGTCCGTTCCAAGTGCCTGAGAAGATTCGGCAAAATCCTTTCGGATTTCCGTTTCACAAATACGCTTTGTTCCATCCGGAAGAGGATGCCCGCACTTTGATATTAACACCAGTCTGTCCCTGCATCCCCGTTTTTTCAGCCATTTTCCAACAGTTCGTTCTGCCTTCTGATAATTCTGTGCCATATCCAGCGTATTGATGCCTGATGCCAGAACCGAATCCAGCAGTTCATCTGAATCCTGCCCGGACAGAAGAGGCGGAACAGCTGTCCCGAATATAATCCGTGAAACAGCTTTCCTCACATAGGGAATTTCACCATACATGCCGTTCGATAACATCATCTGATTTCTCCATAATCAACACAGCTTCTTCAAACGCTGAAGCTGTACACTTTGTTCCATTGTCAGGCGCGCACATTTCCGGATGAAAGTGTCCACCCGGATAAAACCAGAACCGCCC
>CACXHF010000069.1 GCA_902767305.1 uncultured Eubacteriales bacterium | reverse complement strand
GGATGACCGCTGCAATGACACCGATCGGCTCTGCAATCCGCATAGTTCCCATTGCTTCATTCCGTTCAATCACGCCGCAGGTTTTTGTGTCGCGGTAGGCATTGTAGATATATTCACTGGCAAAGTGATTCTTGATGACCTTGTCCTCTACAATTCCCATGCCGGTTTCCTCTACCGCCAGTCTGGCAAGCGGAATACGTGCCTGATCTGCTGCAGTGGCAGCAGCGAGGAAGATCCGGTCCACCTGTTCCTGAGAGAATGTAGAGTAGGCCTCCTGTGCCTTGCGGACACGGGCAATGGCCTGCTCCAGCTTTTCCGTGCTGTCTACGATTTCATAAGGCGTTTTTTCCATGTTGTTTATACCTCGTTTTCTCTCTGTCTGGCAGGAGAGTGCTGTTTTATGGGAGAACATCCAATGGATGTAACCAGAATGATCAGTAAGGAGGGAAACTCCGAACTTGTTAATATTTTAACAAAGTTCAGACACTTTGCCAAATATTAATAAAGCATGCTTTCTATATCATTTTTTATATAGAAGAGGGTGGTGTCTGTTAAAGTCTATGAAGGCATAGC
This sequence comes from uncultured Eubacteriales bacterium, assembly GCA_902767305.1. GTDB lineage: Bacteria > Bacillota > Clostridia > Christensenellales > Aristaeellaceae > Ventricola. The sequence continues at coordinate 12,103 of CACXHF010000069.1, read as the reverse complement.
CTTTCGTCTGGACTGAATGATCTCCGTGATGAATCGCTTGTCCAGATCGGAGAGAATATAACCGGCACGGTAAATAAGGACGTCCCGGCCATGCCGTACAGGATCTGTACAGGGAATCTGAGCAAGCTGATACCTGTCCAGCAGCTGCGGGGGAACGGGAGAGGTCCACAGGTAGGTTTCCGGATTTTGCTGCAGTACATCATACCGGGCAGCACGGTCTGTGACGAGAATCTGCCGGCCGGTCAGCCCGGCGGGAGACTCTTTCGGCATTTCAGCCGGGGAGAGCGGAGCGAGGGAGGCAGTTCCGGAAGTGATCTCAATGAAAGGCCGGAGCTCCGAGTAGGAGAGCAGATTAAATTCGGCCAACGGGCTTTTCCTGCTTACCAGAACGGGACAGAGGTAATCGGCGATCACTTCCCGTGTGAGGTGTTTTTCCTCCAGCAGGATTCTGTAATGCGGCTCATCCTGCTGCATGAAGCTGATGATGCTCAGATGACATCTTTCCTCAAGAACATCCCGGATGGCCTCAGCAGCGGTGGTTACCCGGCAGATGAATTCTGCAGGCGCATCTGCTATAACGGATGAAAACCTGGCAAAGGCATCTGCAATGTAGGCAGCCTCGGGGACGGAAACGGAGAAAGACTGCTGTTCTGCCGGAGTTCCGGTAAACATCTTTTCCAGACTGTCAATTTCGGAAAGAATCTGCTGAGCCTTGCGGATGAACCGTTCTCCGTCGGGTGTCAGGGTGACCCCTCTTGAGGATCGGCTGAAGATGGTAATGCCGATCGTTTCTTCCATACTCTGGATGATTCTGCTCAGATTCGGCTGAGCAACCATCAGCTTCCGAGAGGCTTTGGTCAGAGATCCCAGACTGGCAACGGTAACGATATAACTGAGATGAAGATAATTCATCATAATCGGACAGGACGTACACCGTATGCCGGCAGTTCTGTTTCCCTTCCTTTCTGCAACATTGTCAGACTGTCTGAATGGTTCAATCTTATCATAGAGTCCGTTCTTTTTCAACTTTTCCTCTGCGGCTATTTCCGGATGCCTGACTGAATATAGCACATGTGTCTGAAACGGCAGAAGAGGATCACAGGGCAGTTTTCCATGGCTTCCAGCTGCGTCAGAACTGTTTTCACGGCAGTTTTTGAAACCGCCTTTCGACTGCTGGTCTTTTCTGAGAAAGATTTCCTGTATTCTTCTGCAGGAACACGGATTCCTGAAGAAAAAGCCTTTCCTGAAATTGACAGATGTGTGTGAATCGAATAAAATAGGTACAGTTACGGCGGGAGCCGTACAAAACGACCTTTTTACTGTTCAGTATCTCTTTGGAGACAAAACAGATAGAAACAACTGAAAGGCAAAGGAGACGACAAATATGGATCAGAATCTAACCGAACTGGCAAGACAGATCCGCAGTGATATTGCGGACGAGATTTTTGCTGCAAAGTCGGGACATCCGGGCGGATCTTTTTCCTGTGTTGAGATCCTGATGGCGCTTTACTTTGGCGGAGTAGCCAATGTGGATCCTCAGAATCCGCAGTGGCCGGAGAGAGACCGTATTGTATTGAGCAAGGGCCATGCGGCACCTGCACTGTATGCGGTTCTGGCAAACAAGGGTTATTTCCCGCGCAAGGATCTGACAACGCTTCGGAAATTCGGCAGTTATCTGCAGGGACATCCGGACATGAAGAAGGTCCCCGGCGTAGATGCCAGTACGGGTTCTCTCGGACAGGGAATGAGCTTCTCTGTCGGCTATGCTCTGGCCGGAAAGAGACCGGGACGCCATTTCAATGTGTATACCATTACCGGTGACGGCGAATCTCAGGAAGGCATTATCTGGGAGGCGGCGATGGCAGCTGCGCACTATCACCTGGATAACCTGACCGTTTTCCTGGATCACAACCGTCTTCAGATTGACGGACCCAATGAGAAGGTCATGAACATCGAGGATATCGTTGCCAAGTATGCAGCGTTTAACTGGGAAACCTTCGTGGTGGACGGACATGATATAGATGCCATTGTTGAAGCCTGCAAGGCACCGCGTTGCGGCAAGCCGCGCTTTATCTGCTGCAATACCATCAAAGGCAAGGGCGTCAGCTTCATGGAGAATCAGGCGGCTTGGCATGGGAAGGCCTTCAATGAGGAAGAATACAAAATTGTGAAAGCGGATCTGGGGGTGTAACTATGGCAGAGTTTAAACCGACACGTACTGCGTATGGCGAGACACTGAAAAAACTCGGTGATGCAGATCCCAACGTTATCGTTTGCGATGCGGACCTGACGCAGGCGACTATGACGAAATTTTTTGCAGCGGCCCATCCGGATCAGTTCTACAATTTCGGCATTGCCGAGGCGAACATGATGGCAGCAAGCGCCGGACTGGCACACTGCGGGTATACCGTATTTGCCAGCACGTTTGCCGTATTTGGTGCAGGACGTGCGTTTGAGCAGGTTCGCAACACCATCTGTTATACCAAAGCAAATGTCAAGCTGGGGCTTTCCCATGCAGGACTCAGCGTTGGTGAGGATGGCGGCAGCCATCAGGCAATCGAGGATATCGCGCTGATGCGTTCACTGCCCAATATGACGGTTCTGGCACCCTGCGATGCCTGTGAGATGGAGAAGGCCGTGTATGCGGCTGCCAAAATTAACGGACCGGTTTCCATCCGGACATGCCGTCTGGCAACGGAGATTGTGACTACACCCGAGACGCCTTTTGAGGTCGGTAAGGCTGTGGTACTGAGAGAGGGCAGCGATGCCGCTATCATTGCCTGCGGTATTGAGGTGCCCGAGGCCATTCATGCTGCCGAAACACTGGCAGCTGAGGGAATCCAGGTACGGATCGTTGACATGCACACGATCAAGCCGCTGGATGAAGAGGCAATCCATGCTGCAGCAAAGGAATGCGGCGCAATTGTAACGGCTGAGGAGCACACCATCTATGGCGGACTTGGATCGGCTGTAGCTGAGGTACTGGCAGATAACAGCCATGTTCCGTTTGAGCGGATTGGCATTAAGGACCGTTTCGGCCAGAGCGGCGCACCGAAGCTTCTGGCGGCCGAGTACGGACTGGACGCTGCGGCGATTGCAGATGCTGTTCGCCGTGTTGTAGCCAGAAAAGGCTGAGACTGAGACAACAGGGAGGACTGTACCTCCCTGTTTTTTATACAAATAAACGCTCCGGCTTGCTAAAGCCGGAGCGTTTTGCGCATTCCGGGGAGGTGATGCGCTATATTGAAGTATAACAAAAACCTTCTCAAAAGCAAACAGACAATACTTGCTTTTATTGTCCCGTTGAAACTAAAAAGATGTGCACTTTTTCACGGCAGGATCAGCCGAGCAGAGCGGTGAGCGGTGTACAGTCAATTCCCTGGGCACCTTCAAGTGCACTGCTGAGCTCACGTGCCACGCTGACAATTCCACCCGGAACATCACTTTCGATATTCAGCGGCAGAACCGGATCGTGGAGAGAGAGACGGAGCAGAAACCAGGCACTGTCCGGCGTTCCGTCCAGGTCGAAGCTGATGCGGATTCCTTCATGGTTATCGGCAGCCGGATGCCAGTTATCATGGGATTCGGCATAGGCGATGACCTGGTCAATTACTTTCTGGCCAGCCGCTTTGAAGTCTGGTTCAAGAATGCGGAAACGGATTTCGGTGCTTTCGGCAGGCTCTTTGAGATCGGCGATCAGGGAGGAGAGAGACTGTCCCTGCTTGCCCAGTTCCACGGCTTCACACAGGAGACGTGTAACCAGATACATGCCGTCATCCAGGAAATAGTTCTCCTCCAGTGCGGCATGTCCGCTGGTTTCGATGGCCAGCGGTGCAGCGATGCCTTCACTGGTCAGGCGGCGGGCCTCATCAATAACATTCCGGTAGCCTCTCTTAAAACGGAGATGGCAGCCGCCATGAATCCGGATGAATGAGGCAAGGCCGGAGGAGGTGACACTGTCTGTGACAACGGTGATGCCGGGATGCTCCTTGAGAAGGATGGCGGAAATGAGTGCAATCAGGCGATTCCGGTTGATTTCGCGTCCGGTCTCATCTACGATGGCGGCGCGGTCACAGTCTGTATCGAAGATGACGCCGAGATCAGCTCCGCTGCGGATGACGGCCTGCGAAATGCTGTCCATGGCTGCCTCATTTTCCGGATTCGGAATATGATTCGGAAAGCGTCCATCCGGGTCCAGAAACTGGCTGCCGGTAATATCGGCGCCCAGAGATTCGAGCAGCTTTGCGTAGAATCCGCCGGATCCGTTTCCGGCATCAACGATGATATGCAGTCCCTTGAACGGCGTCGGATTGTCCTTTCCGAGACGCTTCAGGAAAATCTCTCTCAGATGTTCGGTATATACGGGCAGATAGGCGCTGTGGGTGATTTCGCCTCCGGAACGCCGGTGGTCGGCAGACTCGGATGCGATGGCCAGAATTTCACGCAGGGTGGCACCGGTGATGCCGCCATCGGGGAGAAAGAACTTATATCCGTTTCTCTCCCAGGGCAGGTGTGAGGCTGTAACCATGATGGAGGCGTCTGCTCCGGGATATCCCAGGAGAGACATGTACATGGCAGGGGTTGTGCAAAGACCGAAAGTCCGGACAATGGCACCGGCGCTGGCAAGACCGTCGGCAATCGCCTGTTCGAGAGAAGGGCTGCTCAGACGGGGGTCATGGCCGACATTTACACGCGGCTGTTCAATGCCCCTGCGAATGAGGAAGACGGCAAAAGCCTGACCGATCTGGTAACCGACGCTTTCGGTCAAAACGGCATTTTCCCCGATGGCTACACCGCGCACATCGGAACCGCTGATCAGAGAATAGTAATCCATGAGAAAATGCTCCTTTCATCAGGTTGCAGATAACAGAAACGTCCGGACCGAACCGGACCGGACAGAGGAAAATCAGAGAGCGGACCGGATGGCTTCAAACAACTCATCATAAGTATCGTAAGCAGGGAGGTCCGGATTGTCCTTTCGGATTTTCTCAGGTGCACGGAACAGAAAACCTGCTTTGCTTGCGCGGATCATTTCAAGATCATTGAAACTGTCACCGGAGGCGATGGTTTCATAACCGGCACTCTGCAAGGCTCTGACAGAAGTCAGCTTAGAGTGGGGGACACGGATCTTATACCCGATGATTTCGCCGGAGGAGGACACGGTGAGCTCATTGCACAGGATGGTTGGCCAGCCGAGCTTTTCCATGAGCGGTGCGGCAAACTGAGTAAAGGTGTCGCTCAGAATGACAACCTGAGTTTCTGCGCGCAGCTTGTCCAGGAAGGCCTTTGCACCGTCCATGGGCGAAATGGTGGAAATGGTGCGCTTGATATCTGCAAGTCCCAGATGATGCTCATGCAGAAGAGCGATCCGGTAACGCATCAGCTTGTCGTAATCCGGCTCATCACGGGTTGTGCGGCGGAACTCAGGAATACCGGTTGCCTCGGAAAACGCGATCCAGATTTCGGGAACAAGGACGCCTTCCAAATCCAGACAGACAATGTTCATAGTGTGGTTTGCAGGCAATGCCTGCGCCTCCTTTCGAATCATGGGGAAAATCAGATGGTTTCATCCGGTGTCCCAGATGATTCAGCATTATAACACAGGAAAACAGAGAAACGGAATAGCAAATTTCGTATGATGGTGCAGGAAAGGAAAACATCCTGGCAAAACGAACAGAAAGCCGGAATATGCCCGGCGTACATTTATCCGGAAAGACTTTATCATTCGTGGACATCCTTCTCAAGATGTGCTTGATTTTCCATGAACGTGCGCGTATACTCAAAACTGAACAATATCATACAGAGATATACCTTCCGTATCAGGGCGACGTAGGCGGACGGAATGCGCGGGAACGCTCAGAACTGATGCAGTTGCAGAAAAATGCTGCCGGACACAGCAGGAATGGAGGAAACATGGAAAACGCGGGTAACGCCGGGAAGAAAAATCACAAATTCGCTTATCTGGCTGCTTTGTGCGCATCGGGTTTGCTGATCAATTTTATCGGGGTAAGACTGGCAGTTCATTTCAGCCTTCCGGTGTACCTTGACAGCATCGGGACAATCCTGGCAGCAGCATTGGGCGGAGTGATCCCGGGAATCATCACCGGCTTTGCGACCAATCTGATCAATGGTATTTTCGATTACACAACTACCTATTACAGCAGTATCAGCGTTATTCTTGCCCTGGCGGCAGCTGCCCTGGCTGAGCGCGGCTGCTTCAGACGCTTTCCACAGATCCTCATGACGATCCTGATTTTCGCACTGATTGGCGGCGGAATGGGCAGCATACTGACATGGTTTCTGAATGGTGCGGATATCGGTGAGGGAATTTCACAGCAGCTTGTGCTTCGCTTTTATCAGTCGGGCAGGATGAATCTTTTCTTCTCACAGATAACTGCGGATCTTCTGGTTGATTTGATGGACAAGACAATTACGACGGGAATTGTCGCTCTGATTTGTGCGGTCATTCCGGATTCCCTCAAAGAAAACCTCAGGTATGAAACGCGCACGGACAGAAAAGAAGAACGTGTCAGAACAAGAGGCCTTTCGCTGAGAACTAAGGTTCTGATCATGATTTCCGTGACAGTTGTCTTCATTGCCGCAGTTGTTACCTCAATCAGTCTGTCTCTGTATCGCAATGCTCTGATTGTGGAAGAGGGAAACATGGCGTGGGGGGTTGCCAGAGCGGCAGCCGGTGTCATGGATGCGGAAAAAATAGACGAATATATTTCTGAGGGCAGAGCACATCCGGATTTCAACGAGATTTCCCGTGATTTACTGAATATCGCATACAGTTCTCTTGATATCTCCTATGTCTATGCTTACCGGATTCTTGAGGACGGATGTCATGTCGTGATTGATCCGGATGCGGAGGAGATGCCGGGCAGCGATCCCGGTACAGTCATTCCCTTTGATCAAGCATTCCTTCCTTATGTACCGGATTTTCTTAAGGGTGAGCCCGTCGGGCCAATCGTCTCCGATGAACGTTATGGATGGCTGCTGACAGTATACTATCCGTTAAAGGACAAGGATGGCAGATGCCAGTGTTATATCGGCGTGGATATGGCCATGCAGCGTCTGCATGCAAACGAGCTTAAATTCCTGGCACGGGTTCTGTCACTGTTTCTGGGATTCTTTACGTTGATCATAGTGGTTGCTATAGCGGTGGCAGAGCGTGGGATGATCCAGCCGATTAATGCCATCGCCAGCGGGACAAAAGTGAATCCGGATGATCCTTCCTCATATGAGAAAGCACTGGACCGGCTGCAGCAACTGAATGTTTCCACCGGAGATGAAATCGAGAATCTGTATAAAGCGATTATGGATTCCACCGGAAAGATAGTTGCCTATGCGGAAGACGTCGCAAAGAAGAATGGAAAGATTGCACGGCTCCAGAACGGTCTTGTCATTACACTTGCGGAAATGGTGGAAAGCCGGGACAAGTGCACGGGAAACCATATCAAAAACACAGCGTCCTATGTTCGTATCATTATGGAAAAGATGCTGGAAACCGGAATGCATCCGGAAGCAGTGAATCGGCAGTTTATAGAGGAAGTTGTAGGTGCTGCTCCGCTGCATGATATCGGGAAGATTCACATTCCGGACATCATCCTGAATAAACCTGGCAAGCTTTCTGACGATGAATACGGGCTGATGAAGTCTCATGCAGCCATTGGCGGGGAAATCATTGAGCATATGATGGAAATGGTCGATGATGACAGCGGATATCTGAAGGAGGCGCATAACCTGACAGAATATCATCATGAACGCTGGGATGGGAAGGGGTATCCGTTCCATCTTGCCGGCGAAGAAATACCTCTTTCGGCCAGAATCATGGCGGTAGCAGATGTATTCGATGCGCTGGTATCCAGGCGGAGTTACAAACCGGGATTTCCGTTTGAGAAAGCGGTTTCCATCATTCAGGAGGGAGCAGGGACACAGTTTGACCCGGATGTTGTGAAAGCGTTCCTGATGTGTCTTGACAAGGTGCATGAGGTGGAGGAAGAGGCGACTGTTCGAAACAGCCGGGATTACTGAGCGCTGTTGATCATAAACACAGAGGGATGTGCAAATAGTACATCCCTTCTGTTTTTTCTGGGACATGATGGATGATGATGATATAGCCGTCGGTTATGGCAGATTATAGAAAAGAGGAATGCCGTGGACCGAAGAATTCCCATTGACTTACTATGAATTCGGTGATAACATATCTGTACCATGATTCTGAAAGAAGAAAAAAGAAGACCTGTTTTCGGGAATCATGAGGGATTGGTGCAGTCTGACGAAAAGCAGACTGAGAAGGGAGCTTCATATGAAAAAGCTGATGGTTGTATTCCTTGCCTGCCTGATTCTTGCGGTCGGAAGCCTGGCAATGGCGGAAGGGAAGGATCTTCTGGATCAGATCCGGGAACGCGGAACGCTGATCATTGCTATGGAGGGGAACTGGTCTCCATGGACGTATCATGATGAAAATGATGTGCTGACCGGTCTTGAGGTTGATATTGGCACGCTGATCGCCAAAGGCCTTGGGGTTGAGCCGGAGTTCTTTGAGGCAGACTGGGATGCTATTCTGGCAGGTGTTGATTCAGGCAGATTTGATATTGCCTGCAATGGTGTCGGTTATACGGAGAAAAGAGCGGAAAAGTATTCATTCTCAACTCCTTATATCTATACGCACAAGGTGCTTGTGACCCGTAATGACAACGAAACCGTTAAGACGGTGGAGGACCTGAACGGCAGGACGACGGCTAATTCGCCCTCAAGCACTTATGCGCAGATTGCCGAGGAACATGGTGCCAGTGTTACCTATATCTCTACCCTCGTGGAGGCGCTTACACTTCTTACTCAGGGCCGTGTGGACGCAGTTATCAATGCGCAGGAATCCATTGAGGATTACATGAGGCAGCATCCGGATGCGCCGCTCAAGGTTGTGCAGATTCTCGAGGGTGAACCGGTAGCCTATCCGCTGCGCAAGAGTGCCGAAACGGAAACGCTGGTTGCCGCAATAAACGAGATTCTTGAGCAGGCCAGGCAGGACGGAACACTGTCGGCCATTTCCGAAAAGTATTTCGGAATTGATTTGACCAAACCAGAGTAATTTCCGGATCCGGTCATATAAAACAAACAGAAACCAGCCACAGAGGCAGTCTGAGGATTGCCTCTGTGGTTTTGCAGGTCCAGACCTTTGCCTCTGCAGAGAAATGGACTGGGAGAATATGAAAAACTGCAATTACTTTATTCACGAGACAGATTGTCAGACTTCTGATAGAGAGCGGATGCCGGAGTTACTTTGCCGCTTTGAGACGATCAGTTATGTGGGTGCAGACCGTCTCCGGTATGTTGCAAGCGTCTGCCGCGACGTTATGCACCTCGGACCCTTCTTCGAAGAAAAAGAAAATTTCAGGGAAGGCTTTCCCGGCACAGATGAGCGGACCTCAGTCAGCGTATATCTGCGGGGAATCCGGATTCTGACCGGTCTGATGGAAAAGCCATGTATTGAGGCTGTGCCTGTAAAAAAATGGAGGATCAACGATGAATGAACGTCTCTGGGGGATCTTGCTGGATGCATTTCCCAAGCTCCTCTCATATGGTATCCGTGTAACCGTTCCGCTTACAGTTCTCTCGTTTGCGCTGGCACTGCTGATTTCGGTTATTGTGGCGCTGATTCAATACGCCAACGTTCGGGTATTGCGGCAGATCTGCCGGTTTTATATCTGGGTTATCCGTGGAACGCCGCTTCTGGTGCAGCTGTATCTGGTCTTTTACGGGCTTCCCAGCGTCGGTATCGTTCTGGATGCCTTTCCGACTGCTGTACTCGTTTTTGGCTTCAATGAAGGTGCGTACATGGCGGAGACAATGCGCGGTGCCATGGAAAGCGTTTCCCGCGGGCAGGTAGAAGCGGGCTACTGCGTAGGCCTCAACTTTATTCAGATCATGGCGCACGTTGTGCTGCCTCAGGCATTTCGTACGGCATTCCCGGCTCTGTCCAATTCGCTGATTTCCATGCTTAAAGGAACGTCTATGGCTGCGACTATCACGGTTATGGAGATGTTCCGGCAGGCAACGGTGATTAACGGCCGTGTATATGAATCTCTCGGACTTTACGGTGAAGTGGCGCTCATTTATCTGGCATTCTGCACCATTCTGACCGGATTGCAGCACTGGGGTGAAAAGAAACTGTCAAGCTATGGAGGAACACGCTCATGATGCTGGAAATCAAAAATGTAAAGAAACGATTTGAGGATCATGTCGTTCTGGATGGAATCAGCCTTGACGTCAATAAAGGGGATGTGGTGGCTATCCTTGGGCCCAGCGGCTCCGGTAAAACGACGTTTCTTCGCTGCCTTAATTTTCTTGAGCGGGCAGACGCCGGGGAAATGGTGTTTGACGACCGCCGGGTTGACCTGAGCAAAGCACGGAAAGATGAAGTGACAGCACTTCGAAGGAAAACGGCGTTTGTATTTCAGAACTACAATCTGTTTCTCAATAAAACTGTTCTGCAGAATGTTACTCTCGGCCTGACGCTTGGCAGCAAAATCCCAAAGCAGGATGCCCGGGAGATTGCGGTGGAAGCACTGCGGAAGGTAGGGATGGCGGAACGGCTCGACAGTTATCCTGCTCAGCTGTCGGGCGGACAGCAGCAGCGCGTAGCGATTGCACGCGGACTTGCTCTCCGACCGGAAATCATTTTCTTTGACGAACCCACATCAGCTCTGGATCCTGAGCTGATCGGTGAGGTGCTCAGCGTCATGCGCCAGCTGGCGGAGGATGGAATGACCATGCTCGTTGTGACGCATGAAATGGAGTTCGCCAGAAACGTTTCAAACAAAGTGCTGTTCATGGAAAACGGACATGTGGTCGAGTGCGGACCTTCAAGGGCGTTTTTTGAAAACCCGAAAAGTGCTCGATCAAGAGAATTTGTCAATTCACTTGCAAGCTTTCACCAGGACATGCCCAGAACTGCAAAGCGAATCTAAATCACAGATTCCACTGCCGGGCAGACTGTTCCGAATTCAGGGAATCTTTCGTTACCGTTATGAACTGGTTTTTTCCGTTGATTTTCGTTTTATGATTCAGATGCAAAATGCTCACAGAAGCCTTATCAGGCGTCTATGGGCATTTGTTTTTCTGAAGGGAGCAGACTCACGGGGCAGGACTGTCGGTAAGTGATGGATGGTTGTCAGGCGTAAATCTGAAATTCCAAATATCTTCCTCAGGCTCCTGTTTTTTGTCTCTGCTGCGCTTCAGATGTAAATGAATGCGTCTTCAAATGCTGTTAACGGCATTCGCAGGGATTCCTTCTGTAGACCCGTTGGGAGGCTTTACTGAAATAACTGGCATTGCTGTAACCAAGGGCTTCGGAAATGTTCTGCAGGGAACGTGATTTATTCTCCAGCAGAATCAGAGCCAGTTTCATTCGTTTCTCTTCGACATACTCATGGATGGTGCAGCCATATGATGGATTCTCTTCTGCTTGCGCTGGGTGAATGTGCATATGGCCTTGGTGAACGGTTCACGGCCTATGTGAAGAACGGACAGACGGTGGACATGTGGAATGGAGCTGCGGGAATCGCTTCTGAACTGGCATATAAGAACGTTCCGTTTAACACTACCAGCCAGAATTACGGGGTACTGGTGGAGTCCAGCACGGATGTGCGTTTTGAGGTGGCGAGCGAGAAGGTAGAGCGGGTACAGTTCAGCCTTGAGGGACAGCGGCTGACCTATGATCTGATTACAGCAGAGGATCTTAAGGGTGTAATCCGAAGATATACTGCGCTGACCGGAAGCCCCGCGTTGCTCCCTGCCTGGAGTTTTAGCCTGTAGCTGTCGACAAACTTTACCACAAGCTACGATGAGAAGACGGCCACCTCTTTTGTGGATGGAATGGCGGAGCATGATATCCCACTGAGCGTATTTCACTTTGACTGTTTCTGGATGAAGGAAAACCATCTGACGGACCTTAACTGGGACCCGAAGGTTTTTCCGGATCCCGAGGGCTTCCTCAGAAAGCTCAAAGACCGTGGGCAGCATATCTGCTGCTGGATCAATCCGTACATTTCCCAGGAAAGTGTACTGTTTGATGAGGGCGTAGAGAAGGGATATT
>CACXHF010000068.1 GCA_902767305.1 uncultured Eubacteriales bacterium | reverse complement strand
GTCATCGGGTGCACGTTTCTCCTGGTTCAGGGACCGCTCTGGCGGGCAGACCTGGCCAGCAGGGGGTAGACTATGCCGGAAATATCTGTCGTCATTCCCGTCCATAATGCGGCTCTGTACCTGCCTGAGTGCATCACGTCCCTGCTGGGGCAGAGCTTTGCCGACATGGAGTTCCTGTTTGTGGACGATGCCAGTCAGGATGAATCGCTTCATGTCCTCAGGGACTGGCAGGACCTGGATGACCGCATCCGGATTCTGTCCTTTCCGGAAAACCGCGGCGTTTCGGCAGCGAGAAATGCCGGGATTGAGGCTGCCCGGGGGCAATATATCGGGTTTTGCGATGCAGATGACTGGATTGAACCGGAGATGTTTGACGAACTGCTTTCGGCCTGCCGCAGAAGCGGCAGCCAGGCGTCGTTCTGCCGGGTGTTCAAGGATCTGCCCGGGAAACAGTTGAATGTCCCGCTGGGGTTTCCGGATGGAACGGTTTTTGATGCCCCTTCAATTCGCAGGGAGCTGATTCCGGCAATGCTTGCGCTTCCCCGGGACGGGGACGGACAGCCGCTGTCCGGATACAGTCCGCGGAATCTCTTTGCGGCGGAACTGCTTGAAAAGGTCCGATTCCGGGAGGATATCCATTATGCGGAGGATCTCCTTTTTATCGTGACCGCCTACCTGAAGGCGGAGCGGGTGACGGCCGTTGACCGGGCGTATTATCATTACCGGTTTCATGAAAACAGTGTGACCAAGCATTACAGTCCGTATGTCCCGGATTCCCCTGAAAAGTCCAATGACGCGCTGGAAGAACTGCTGAGGGACATTCCGGAATGCCGGGAGCGCATGGCTGTGAGACGCAGGAAGACGGCGGTGGACGCGGTACGCAACTGCTGTGCGCTGCAGAGTCCCTTTTCCTTCATCGGGCGGGTTCGTTGGATCCGCCGGTATATGAAGCGTCCCGGAATCCGCGCACTGTTCCGCAGTCTGCCGCTGAAAGGACTGGGCAGCCGCGTCTTTGTCCGGCTGGCGCTGATGAAGTACCGCCAGGCGTTTCTTTCCGCACTGCTTTATTCCACGGTATTCAAGTACAGGGTTTAGGTAACTGTCCCGAAAAGGACCAGAGAGAGGAGTCAACAAATGAACCGTATGATCCGGCAGAGCGTGGTCTGCCTGCTGTTGCTGTTCCTGGCCGTATCTGCCCTGGCGGCGGAACCCGCCCCGGTCAGCATGAAAATTCCTCCGGCCATCAACCCGTCGGAGATTGAAACCAGTCCGGCTGAACTGTATGATCTCACGTTTCCTCCGGAAATGCCGGAAACGGCCCGGCTGTTCGTCCTGACAGCCCGTGCGCAGTTTGAAAAGCATCCGTTTGAACTGCTTCCGAAGAACAACGACTACACCCGGTGGTATTATCATGACGAGCGGGAGATCGGGTGGTGCTCGGTTTTCCAGCTGTGGTGTGCCTATCACAGCGGGATGACGCTGATTCGCTGGAATCAGGAGGATACCCTCAGTCCGGGGGACTGCTTCTCTGCCATGGAGGGACGGGTCGGAAATGTCTACAAGGCATTTGAACGCCGCGGCCGCTGGCTGGACGGAACGGAGGGCGCGGTTCCGAAGCCGGGCTATCTGGTGATTTACGGAGTTCAGGGATCCACGCCCTATACGCACATTGCGATTGTGGAAAGTGTGACGGACCTGGGAAACAATCTGTATGAACTGACGACGGTGGAGGGAAACCTGGGCTCACGGATCCGCCGGCTGAATTTCCGGTACAACGCGATGCCCGCAAAGAAATACCGGAATATGTCTGCCATTCCGGAAAATGAAGTGCAGAGGGAAAACGTCCAGATCAAGCTTCAGGCCGACAACTGGTACATTACCGGGTTCTGTCAGACCTGGCTCTGATCACCGGACAGGAAAGCGGCACAGCAACAGCTGTGCCGCTTTCCTGACTTTCCCAGGTAGAGCACGGCGTCTAAGAAATAAGAAAACTGCCCGCATAGGTGGCAGCGGCATCCATGAACACATTCTTGGGTGCTTCTGTCCTCTAC
>CACXHF010000067.1 GCA_902767305.1 uncultured Eubacteriales bacterium | reverse complement strand
GGACGGACACCGGGGGTTTTCGGGTGCTTTTCTGCTTTTTTTCAGTTCATTTTCCCTTTATTCCGTTTTTTCGGGCAAAGTGAAAGGCACTGTGCAATACGGCTGCCTTTGTCTGGCTTGTACAATGGAAACGGATTGCTTATATGTTAATTTCCTATGATTTTTGACACTCAATGCCCTTTTGTGTGGTAACCCTTGTAAATAACAGCGAATTTACTATATATTTACATAATTTTGTGTCAAATCGGTAGCCATCCCAGCAAAGTTGTGATATAATAGCAGTGTTAATTTAACACTGCTATGGAGGTCTGGAGATGGCGTACTTAGATTGCTTAGTTGATTATCCTTCAAACTGCACGAAAGTTACCAAGAAGGAAGTAAACGGCACTCTATATGTTTATTATGAATATGGACGCTTTTATAAAAAAGAGACGAAACACTCTCAACCTCAGCGTCACACAATTGGGAAAATTTCAGATGAATATCCTGATAAAATGTTTCCCAATGAAAGGTATTATAAGTACTTTTCCAATGATGATATGTCTTCAAATACAGCTAACATAGTAGAAAAAGAATCTCCGGTAAGAACAGAGTCAGAAGTCTCTGAAGTAACGGAAGAATCTACTGCAAAACTGTATACAGCTCTTCGTCCGACAGAAGTAGAAAGAAGCTGTTGCATATCTATCGGTGCTTTTATTGCAATTCAAAAGATCATAAAAGACTATTCATTGGATACGATTCTCAAAGACTGTATTGGTGATGAAACATATGCAGGTCTATTTCTGGATTACGCTGCCTATGAAATTATCTGCCAGTCTAATGTTGCTCAGCATTTCCCAAGTTATGCGTACCGTCATCCGTTATTTACCCCAAAGATGAAGATCTATAGTGACAGTTCTCTTGGGATCATGTTCGAGACACTAACAGCGAATAGCAGACAGGAGTTTCTTAATAAATGGAATGAAAACAGAAACACTCGTGAAAAAATATACATTTCTTACGATTCTACAAACCGCCACAGCATGGCTGGAGATATCCAACTGATAGAATATGGGCATGCAAAAGACAGCAATAATAAAGTGCCCATCATTAATCAGGGAATGGCTTTTGACAGCAAGTACAAGGAGCCTCTATGGTACACATCCTATCCAGGGAGCATTGTTGACGTCAATACACTCATATATACTGTAGAAACAGCGAAGTCATATGGTTACAGGAACATTGGTTTCATATTGGACAGAGGCTATTTTGCTAAACAGAACTTGTTCTATATGGATGAGAATGAATACTCGTTTATCATTATGGCAAAGGGAAAGGCTGGTTTTTTACACAAGCTGATTGAAGAAGCAATGGGAACCTTCGAACTGGATCGCCGCTGCCTGATATCGAGATTCAGAGTGATGGGAACAACGATTATCCGCAAGTTGTTTCCTGATGATACAAGAGACCGGTTTCGATATGTCCATGTGTATTTTAATGAGCTAAGGGCGGCTGCAGAACGTGACAGAATGGAAGACAATCTTTGCAAATGGACCACTGAATTATCCAAATGTATTGGAAAACGTATTGGCCGAAAAAACCTTTCCTCTTACGAGCGATACTTTGAGTTGAATTACGATAAGAACAATTGTCTGCAGAGCTTTGAAGTAAACAATGAGGTTGTAGATGAAGAAAAGTTTTGGATGGGATACTTTACCATAGTAACTTCTGCAGAAATGACTGCAGAAGAAGCTCTCGTTAAATACAAGGGCAGAGATTCAAGTGAAAAGCTTTTCATGATTGACAAGACTTTTCCTGGTAACGAGTGCTATCACGTTGACAGTCAATCATCTATGGAGACCAAAGAGTGGATTGGCTTTACTGCAGAAATCATACGAAAC
Source organism: uncultured Eubacteriales bacterium (assembly GCA_902767305.1). Lineage (GTDB taxonomy): Bacteria > Bacillota > Clostridia > Christensenellales > Aristaeellaceae > Ventricola. The sequence continues at coordinate 12,336 of CACXHF010000067.1, read as the reverse complement.
AGAATATATACGTGCCTGATATCAGATGATGAGAAACAATATAGTAACAAGAATAGAATATCTGTTCCGGATTGTATCTGTGAATTGGAAAAATATGAAATTGTACAACAACTAAACGGGACTTTTCATATTGATCATACGTTAACAAAACGGCAAAGAGAACTCTTTAGAATGCTCAATTTGAGTCAGAATGAAGTTGAATCGGAAGCAACTAAATTATGTAAGATAATGACATCTCTTGAATCTGACGCCGCCAAATCTATATAATAATATTAGTCCTATGACGCAAGGCAACTATAAGTGTCAAAATTCATTGGAAATTCACATTATAATAGTGGCACATTTTTATCTTACCGCAGCTGAAGCGACGTATTGTCGGGAAGGAGACAGATGATTGTACAGGTACGGGACGATTTTGATCTTGGGAAGATTGCTGAGAGCGGACAATGCTTCAGATTTAAACCGCATGAGGGCGGTTTTCGGATTGTGCACAGGGAACACAGACTGTTTATCCGGAAGGAAGAGGAAGAACGGTTTTATCTTGACTGCACAGAGGAGGAATATGAGAAAATATGGAGATCGTATTTTGATCTGGACACCTCCTATGCCGGAATCCGAGGAAAAATCGACAAAGCATCGGATCCCTATCTTGCTGCTGCGGCAGAAGCAGAAAGAGGAATCCGGATTCTGCGGCAGGATCCCTGGGAAATGGTGATTACGTTCATTGTTTCTCAGAACCGCAATATTCCGATGATCCGTCGTTCGGTTGAGGCGCTTTGCACCTGTGCGGGAGAGCTTCATGAGGACCGGACCGGTCAGCCGTTTTGGACATTTCCGGGTCCGGAGCGTCTTTCTCGGCTGGATCGGGAGACGTTGCTGGGACCGTGTGCACTTGGCTATCGGTGGAAATACGTGCAGGAGGTCAGCAGGCGTGCAGCTTCAGGGAGTTTTATGACGGAGTGTCTGGAGAAAATGTCAGACAGCGAGGCGATGGAGGAACTGATGGCACTGCCTGGTGTCGGACCGAAAGTCGCCAGCTGCATTCTTCTTTTCGGGTTTCATCGCCTTGATGTTTTTCCGGTGGATGTATGGATCCGGCGGGTTCTTGATGAGGAGTATCCACAGGGATATGACAGGGGCAGGCATATGCCATATAATGGTGTTTATCAGCAGTATCTGTTTGCCTATTCCCGATCCAGGGCTGAGAGAAAGGCAGGCCTGGCTAAGGAACTGTGAAAAATCAGGCAACGGAAGAAACAGGGACTATCCGAAAAAATTCAATAGCATATCGATAAGCCGTGTATACATAAATAGCAGAAAGAGGATTGGAAAAGATGTGTGAAGTGACCAGAATTCATAAAACACTGGACTGGCGGGGGTTGTTTAAGCGGGAAATACTGGATAAAGGTGCTAAGATTGCGAAAGATAAGAGTATTATCGAACAGTCCGCAACCTGGTATGGGAATAAAAGGTATGCGATCTCGTATGGACGGATGGATGTTCTGGTGTCAATGAGTTCGCTGCCTAAGGAACTGGACGATAAATGGGAGGATGCCTATTTCAGATGCAGTGAATGCGACAGAAATATGTATGCCAGAAACAGAAATTACGAAAAGTACTGTGAACATATTGCTGCTGTCCTTTTCTTTATTGAAAGTAAGCAGGGAACCTGGACGGTATGGGAGAATGAACACGAGTATCAGGTCCGGAAGAAAAAGGCGGAAATAAAAGCTCTGCGTGACAAGAGAAACGAAGAGAAACAGAAAGCAGGAATGGACCCTGTCCCGGCACTGAATGCGTTTGAAGGCAGGTCCTCCAGTGGAGCTGTTTACTTTGATATGGAAGCCCTTCTTGAACCATATAAAACAACGCCGGCGTCGATACTGTATATGCCCGTGGCAAAAAGAATCCTGCAGGATAGTTATGTTAATCCGTCCTATAATGTCGAGACAACCCGGGAGGGGGAGAAATCTCTGACATTTTCCCAGCGTTTTCGGGGAAACCTGGAGGATGTTCTCGTGTGGGGCAGCATCAGCAAGGGGAAACTTGTCATCTGTCATAATGAGATAGCACTAAGCGGAGCGGATTATTATTACTCCGGAAGCGACCGCTCGAATGAACGGCAGAGTATCAATACGCCGCTGAACGAATATGATCTGGTAACGCTGCAGAATGTCTGGAACAGAGCAGACGAGGAGGGCTCGAAAAAGATCACGGATGACGGGGCCGAGAAATTCTTCAGCAGCATCCGCAGGATGCGGGAGGAAAGCGCCATCAAAGATACCCGGCCGGTGGATAAGGCTGTAAAGAAAGCAGTTATTGATCTTCTTCCGCGGATTGTACTGGATAACGGTGTTCCCATTCTCTCCTTCAAAATCGGCGTCGGCGGAGCCAAGAAATACATTGTCAAGGACTGCTATCGCCTGATCAGTGCAGTACAGAATGAGGCGGACTATGTGCTTGGCAAAAAGGAAACCCTGCATTTCGCTGAGCAGACTTTTATGCCGAAGGCAGAGATTCTCTTTGATTTTATCCGCCGGAACCAGGCGGAATCCTTCGGAGGGTCCTATCAGATTTCTCTGAAGGGGTCACGCCTTGATAACTTTTATGATATGTACAAGGACGGCGAATGTGAACTTCTCGACAAGACGAACAATATAAAGGATGAAATTGTGCGAGTCGGACATATGGACATCCGGTTCAAGCTGACCGCGGATCGTCTGTCGGATGCCAGAGACTGCTTCATCGGCATTGTCGTGTCGGGATTTGTGCCGGTCATGATCAGCGGAAACTCCTACAAGTATGTGATTGATACTGTCGGACTCTCACGTGTTTCCGATCAGGAAATATCGGTTTTGACGCCATTTATTTCAGTATCGGACGCTGCCGGTTATTTCCGGTTTCAGGTGGGAAAGGACCGGCTGCAGGAATTCTATTACCGTGTTCTGCCCGGACTTCTGGAAAATCCATTTGTTGAATTTGTAGATAACTGTGTGGATGAGGCGTCCAGCTATCTGCCTCCGGAACCGGCATTTACATTTTATCTGGATCTGGACGATTCCAACACTCTGACAATTCGCGGTGTGGTCAGGTATGATGAGCTTGAGTATTCGCTGATGCCTCGGGACGCGGTTTCCGGCGGAGGGTATCATGATGTGGAGCAGGAAGAGCGGGCGGTGAATAGCGTGAAGCGGTGGGCCCCCTCCTTTCAGATGTCCACAAACAGCTTTACAAAGAAGCTGGATGATGATCAGCTTTATGATTTCCTGACTGCCGGAATTTCAGAACTTGAATACTATGGGGAGATCAAAGGCAGCAGTGCGTTCCGCTCGAGACGGATCATCTCCAGTCCTGCTGTTCAGGTTGGTGTTTCCGTTGACAGCGGCGGACTGCTGAACATTTCGGTGCTCTCCAAAGAACTCTCCTCCGGAGAACTTCTTGATGTGTATAACAGCTATGTTCAGAAAAAACGGTATTACCGTCTGAAGAGCGGCGATTTTGTGGATCTGACACAGGATGAACAGCTGGATGAACTGAGTACGTTCATGACCCAGATGCAGCTGCTTCCGAAAGATGTAATCAACAGCAAACTGAAAGTTCCCATGTACAGGGCACTTTATCTGGATCGGATGCTGGAGGACCATGAAAAGCTGGCCAGTACCCGTGACCGGACCTACCGGGCTCTGATCCGTAACTTTAAGACCGTCCGTGATGCGGAGTTTGAGGTACCCAAATCTCTTGAGGAAATCATGCGGCCGTATCAGGTGTACGGCTATAAATGGCTGAAGACGCTGGAGGGGTCCGGCTTCGGAGGTATTCTGGCGGATGAAATGGGCCTTGGAAAAACACTGCAGATGATCTCTGTTTTCAAGGAAAACAGAGATGAAGCGCAGGCGCGGAAAAAGAAGGGTGAGGTCAAACCCTCCCTGGTGGTCTGCCCGGCGTCGCTGGTCTACAACTGGCAGGAGGAAATCGGAAAATTCGCGCCGGATCTGAAAGTATCTGTTCTGGCGGGAACCCAGGGGGCCCGAAAAAAGGCACTCAGCGACAGGGAAAATGTGGATGTTTTCATAACCTCCTACGATCTTCTGAAACGAGATATTGCACTTTACGGAGATCTGTCTTTTTCAAACTGTGTTCTGGATGAGGCACAGTATATCAAGAATGCCAAAGCGGCTGCGGCCAAAACGGTCAAGCTGATCAATGCGGAGCATCGCTATGCATTGACCGGTACCCCCATTGAAAACCGCCTTTCTGAACTGTGGAGTATATTTGATTTTCTCATGCCCGGCTTCCTGTATGATCAGGGAACTTTCCAGAGAGAATATGAACTGCCGATTGCCAAAAATAAGGATGAAGTGGTAACGGAGCGGCTTAAAACGATGACGGGGCCTTTTATCCTGCGGCGCAGAAAGGTGGATGTGCTGAAAGATCTGCCAGCCAAGCTGGAAGAAGTGCGGTATGCGCATCTTGAAGGGGAACAGCAGAAGATTTACGACGGACAGGTGGTCCGCATGAAGGAGATGCTGGCAGGCGGCGAGCTGGCCGGTGAGGAGAAAATCAAAATCTTTGCTGAGCTGACCCGGATTCGTCAGATCTGCTGCGATCCGTCGCTGCTTTTTGATAACTACAGCGGAGAGAGCGCCAAGCGTGAGGCCTGTATGGAACTGGTGAAGAGTGCTATCGAAGGCGGGCATCGGATGTTGATCTTCTCCCAGTTTGTCAGCATGCTGAATCTGCTGGAAGAGGACTTTGCCAGAGAGGGTATTGAAACCTACAAGATCATCGGTGCGACGCCGAAGGAAAAACGGATTTCACTGGTGCGTCAGTTTAATGATAATGAAGTACCGGTATTCCTGATTTCTCTGAAGGCAGGTGGTACCGGTCTAAATCTGACCGGTGCGGATGTGGTTATTCACTACGATCCGTGGTGGAATCTGGCCGCGCAGAATCAGGCAACAGACCGCGCACACCGAATCGGCCAGACGCGGCAGGTGACAGTTTTTAAGCTGATTCTCAAGGATACCATTGAGGAGAGGATCATGGCACTGCAGGACGCGAAAAAAGATCTTGCAGAGGCCATTCTCGAAGGAAAGAGCGAGTCTCTTATGACCATGTCCGCGGAGGAACTTATGGCACTCCTTGGATAAGTATACAGAGCGGCGGCCTGAAATCGGACTGCCGCTCTGTTTCAGTTTTGCGCAGAAAACGCAGAAATGCTCTGGCAGGGAGAAACAGGCAGCGACAGACTTTTTCCGGGAATTCCGATGTTCGAAAAAAATTCTGTCATTCTGAAATGTGAATGTGATATACTTTGATTAAAAAAGAGAGGGCAGCCTGTTCAAAGACGTTCATCGGGTACAGACGGAGGATGCCGAGCATGGATCAGGCGGCAGGGTGGAGTCAGACAGAATGAAAAAGCAGAGCCTGGATATGCTGCTGGGAAAGCGGCTTGCGGAACCTTATGAGAGTCAGTACCGGTACATCATGGAGATGATCAAATCCGGGCAGATCCGGCCGGTACTGAATTCGCCGGGGAACGGAAAGCGTCCGGCTCTGCACACTCAGTACTGGCTGGCGGAGGAGAAGACGGACCATTCTGCATACAGGGAGGAACTGCTTTATCAGACCAGTCCCATGATTCATGTGGATTATTATCTCCGGCATCCCGAAATGTATGTACAGGACCGAAGCTATGTCCGGCGGCTTTCGTCATACCTGCAGAAACGGACGACGGTCTATCCGGTGTCAAGAAATGAACGGAGCTTTGAAATCTGGGGGGAAGAGAAGTTTCTGTCATGCGGTGCCGGCAGGACAGTACTCAGCCGCTGCGGGATGGATGAATCAGATCTTGATGTATACTTCACTGCAGAGCCGTTTGCCTATTACGCTGCCGGCAGAGAAGTTCCGCAGAAACTGCTGATTCTTGAGAACAAGGATCCTTTTTTTGGCATGCGCAGATACCTGTTGGAAGGGAACGAAGAGATTCTTGGCGAGAAAATCAGCACGCTGATCTACGGTGCCGGCAAGCGTGTAGTCAGCAGCTTCCGCGAGTTTGAAATCAGTGCAGAGCCGTATATGAGGCAGGACGGGAACACATTCCTGTATTTCGGCGATCTGGATTATGAGGGGATCGGGATTTATGAGTCGCTGGCCGAGGTCTTTCACGGGCGGAGAAAGGTAATCCCGTTTACGGCGGCATATTTGGCCATGCTTTCAAAAGGGTTGCAGGCAGAGACGCTGCCTGCAACCCGGGAACATCAGAACCGGAATCTGTCCGGTCTGTTTTTCGCCTGTTTTGATGGGGATACCGTTCAGCGGATGAAGAATGTACTTGAGAGCGGGCGGTACATCCCGCAGGAAATTCTGAATACCGGAGATTATTGAAACGATGCAGTATGATTTTCTGAAGGCTTTTCCGAGACGGATGAAAAGTGTCGGGCTCTATGCGCTGCTTCTTTCTGCAAGCGGGCAGAAAAGCATCTGGAAAGAATTTCAGTTCAGCACGGAGGCTGAGCAGCTGAACATGGACTTTGCCGTTCTTCTGTTTATCATGGAACAGTCGCTGCGGGAACTGCCCTGTACGACCGATGATATTGCAGCATTTATCGATGCGGTCAATACCCGTTTTTTTCATAAGCCAATGACCTATGAGGATTGCCGAAGCCTCGGTGATTTCATTGTCAACAAAATCCTTTCGAATGAAGGCTCACCCATGTACTTTGACGGTTTCGACTTTGAACAGTCAGCATGGCAGCAGATTCATATCAGTTATGTGGCAAACCGGATCATCTATCTGGATCAGGAGGTGCGGCGGACGTCATATTACCTGACGGATGACGGGTACAATCTTCTTCTGGGGACACTGGAAGTGGAAAACAACATGAAACTGACCATTCAGGAAATGATATTCCGGATGCATCTGGAAAAGCAGAGCTATGATCAGGCACTTGAGGATATCAAGAGTGTATTCAATCTCCTGCGAATCCAGATTCAGAGAATTCAGGAGGCCATGAACCGGATCCGGCGAAACGTGCTTGACTACAATGTATCGGATTATGAGAAAATTCAGCAGGAGGATCTGGATACTATTTCACAGACCCGGGACAAATTCAGAGGATATCGGGAGACGGTGCAGAACCGCGTCAGGGAACTGGAAGAACGGCGGATTAATGTTCATCTGCTGGAGGACGGTGAGGAGAACAAACTGCGGAATCTCCGGGAAATCGAGGCTTATCTGAATCGTGCAATCGATGAGCACCAGAGAATCCTGAACGGACACTTTGACCTCAAAACGCTGTATACGGATGAACTTGAGAAAATTGCCGAGATGTCCCTTGTACAGCGGTTCAGCCTTCGGACAGAACTGTTCAACCGGATTGTGGAACAGCCGGCATGTCTTGAAAGGATGGATATCTTTCTGCATCCGCTTTTTAACCGGGATCCGGAGCGGATTCTGAACCTGAACCGGGTCTTTGAACCTCAGAAAACGCTGGAGGCGGAGGAAGAGGAATCCGGGACAATGGAACTGGATTTTGATGAGGAAGCATGGCTGGCTGAGCAGGAGGAGCAGAAACGGCTGAAACTGAAACGGGTGGACGGCAGCCTGAGGATTCTTCTTGAGTCGGCCGTCCGTTTCGGCGGAATCCATCTCTCGGAAATTCGTGACGGTGCGGATGAAGCGGAATATGCACAGCTGATTCCGGATGTCAGTACTTTCAGGGAAATTATGGTGGAACTGCTTCAGGCCCGGGTAATTGATATCCGGAAGCTGAGAAAGGAACGGGCAGACTTTATCTGGGGGGAAAGAGAGGAGTTCAGCCTGAAGGACAGGATCCTGAAAATGCTGGACAGTCGTTCGGAATGGGGAAGGATTATACGGGTGAGGATTGAAAAGGATGCCGGTGCTGCACCGGTACTCTTCGAACATGTTCCGGACGGGTCTGGGACGCTGCTTTCGGTTCGTTGCTCGGATGTTGTGATTTCGGTGGATGAGGGAGATTCAGATGGGATATGAATTTGAACAGATAAAGGCCAGTCAGGAGATTTTCTCCTATCTTCTTGAGCATCATGAGCTGAGGGAACACGATGCTCCACAGCTGTACAAAGCCTATACAGAAGATGAAGCGGTCCAGAATCTGGTTCGTTCACAGGGCAGCATCTCTGAGTGTGAAGTGGAGCGATATGGGGACGTGATCTATCTCATTCCAGGTCTCCAGAACCGCTTCCTCGGTTATTCCAGAACACAGCTGAAAAAGGAACTCTGCCGGAGTACGGCTACGGAACGGGATTATTATCTGGTCCAGTTCACGATTCTTGTCCTCCTCCTTGAGTTTTATGACGGACAGGGAAGCAGCAGCAAAGTTCGTGATTATATCCGTGTAGGAGAACTGCAGAACAGTATTACCGCGCATCTGCAGGAAGGCCGGGCAAAGGATGAGGAAGATGGAGAAAACGGCAGAGGCATGGCCTTTACGCAGATGCTGGAGGCGTATGAGGCGCTTCGGTCAGATGATAAGGGAACCCGGCAGAGGACGACGAAAGAAGGATTTGTACATCATATTCTCCGGTTCCTGCAGGCACAGGGCCTGATTGAGTATATTGAACAGGATGAAATGGTCAAGACTACCCGGAAACTGGATCATTTCATGGACTGGAATATTCTGAACAAGGCAAACTACCAGCGTGTTATAGATGTAATTGGAGTGAAAAATGAGTAAGATTAATGCGGTCAGGTTCATCAATCTGAATTACAACTACAACATGTTCCGTGTCAGTGATGAAACCCTGTATTTTAACGGGGAAAGTACACTGGTGAAAATGGACAACGGCGGAGGCAAGTCCGTTCTGATCCAGATGATTACTGCACCTTTTGTGCAGAAACGCTACCGGAATGTCAAGGACCGTCCGTTTGCCACCTATTTTACATCCCCCAGACCGACGTTTATCCTGGTGGAGTGGAAACTTGAACAGGAGGCCGGGTATGTTCTGACCGGCATGATGGTTCGGCAGAATCAGAAGATGAATGAGGAAAATGACGAGGAACTCGAAATCATCAATTTCATCAGTGAATACCGGGAAGCCTGTATGCAGGACCTGAATCATCTTCCGGTCGTTGAGAAGACGAAAGAGGAAATCCGCCTGAAGAGTTTTGCGGAATGCCGCGCACTGTTTGATTCGTACAGGCGGGAAAAAGGAGTACGGTTCTCAAGCTATGACATGAGCAATCAGGCTCAGTCGAAGCAGTACTTCGACAAGCTGCTTGAGTATGGAATCAACTACAGAGAATGGCAGAATATTATAAAGAAGATCAATGAACAGGAGTCCGGTCTGTCGAAGCTTTTTGAGGAAAGCCGGGATGAGCGGGGACTGGTGGAAAAGTGGTTTCTGGAAACGATTGAAAGCAAAATGAATCGCGAACAGAACCGGATGCAGGAATTCCGGAATATCCTTGAGAAATACATTGCCAGTTACCGCAATACACAGGACAAAATCCGGCGCAGGGACAGTATTCTGCACTTTGAAGAGGAGGCGGCAAAAATCCGCGGCTGTGCGGAGGAGTACCGTGAGAGTGCGGAACGGCGCGGGAACAGACAGAACGAGATTGCCGCATTTCTCTGTGAACTGCAGCGTCTTGATGATACGGCCTCTGCAGATCTTGAAACAGAGCAGAATACTCTGGATGTGCTGCAGGCGGAACTGCGGAGGACGGATCATCAGATGCATTCTGCGGATTACTATGCAGCCAGAGAACAAATGGAGGAGCTGCAGGAACAGATACGCGAATTGCATAGAATGATTGCGGAAGCCGAAACGGAACGGGCTGACCGGGAGCGTACATTCCATCTGTATGAGATGGCAGACCGTCAGGAACAGACGGATATGGTGCGGGCGGATCTCCTTGAGGCAGTACAGGCACTGGAAGTATGCCGGCGGAAGGGGGAGGACCTGAAGCCGGAGAGAGACTATATCGGCTATCTGCTGCGGTCTGTTTATGAACAGGAACGGGATGCGGTCCGTCTCAGCTTTGATAACGCAGAACGGGATCGGCAGGATCGAAGCCGCCGAAGGAAGGAGATCGTGGAAGCGATTGCCGGTGTCGAACGGGAGACGCGCAGCCAGGAGCAGGAAAAAGGCCGGCTTTCGGCATCCGTAGAGGCCTATGACGAGACGGAATGCCGGTACATAGAAAACTGGAACGCAGATCTGAACCGCAACCTGATGGGTGAATATGAGCCGGGGCAGCTCGAGGTCATGGCACGAAATCTTGATAATGAGCTTACAACGCTGATTGGAGCACGTGTGGCAGGCCGAAACAGACAAACCGGTATGGAAGGAAATATCCGCCGCCTGGAGGATCGGATTGCCCTGCTGGAAAGGGAAAGCCGGACAGAGGCAGAAAGCCTTCGGGATGCAAGGGAGCAGATGGCGGCTTATGAGGAGGAACTGCGGTTTCGCAAGGGCGTCCTTCAGTATCTGGAACTGAAAGAGGATTCACTTTATGATACGGAGCGCATTGTACGGGAACTGAACAGCAGGATTGCCGGTCTTGAAAACGGAATCGATCGGACGGTTATTGAATGCCGGACACTGGATAATGAGATTCTGAAACTGACAACCGGACGTACCGTGGAACTGACGCCGGAACTGAAGGAGGCCATGGAGGGCATTGGCATCCATGTCGTGTACGGCATGGAGTGGCTGAAACGGAACGGAAATACGGAGGAGGAGAATCTCCGGCTGGTAGATCGGAATCCGTTCCTGCCCTATGCACTCCTGATGACACAGAAGGAGTTTGAAAAGCTCAAAGCGGCAGAGCTGCCGGTCTATACCTCCTCTCCGATTCCTGTGGTGGTCCGTGAAAGCCTTGCGGCGTTGCAGGAGGTCCGGCAGAACGAGACGGCTTCGGAATCCGGTGTCCATTTTTACATGCTGTTCAACCGAAATCTTCTGAATGAGGAACGGCTTCACGTGATGCTGCAGCAGAAACAGCATGAACTTGAACGGAAAAATGAGGAAATTGAATGCAAACGTACGGAGCACCGGGAATATCTGGAACGTCTTGCCAGGATAAATGAACAGGAAGTGACAAAACGGTCTTGTGAGGAAACCCAAGACCGGATCGCGGAAAGTGAAAAGCGGATTGATAATATCAGGGCAGAAACCGACAGGAACATGGATGAGCTTGCTTCTCTTCGGGAGAGTCTGAGAGAACTCGTCAGTGAACTGGCTGCACTTGAGCGGCGGATTGAGGAAGAGGAACGGCAGATAAAGGAACTGGACAGACTCAAACAGGCATATGCCCGCTATCTTCTTGCCATGAAGGAACTGCATGTGTGCGAATCCGGCCTTCTGGAACTGGATAAAAGAAAGAAGAAACTGCAGGCAGAGCAGCAGAAAAACGAAGAGGAAATCCGGCTGCTTGAGGCACGTCAGAATGAACTCCGTCTTCGTGAAAATGAGGTACAGAGGGAACTCTCGGCTTATGACTGGTACGAAAAGACCGATGTGCCGGCACAGTTTGATCAGTCCCTTCAGGGAGATGTGCCGGCATTGACGGCACGCTATAAGGCGATCACGGAAACGGTTTCGCGTGAGGAAAAGGAGCTGGAGGAAGCCAGAAAGAAAGCGGCGGAACGGCTTGAAAAGGCAGAAAAGGAGCTGAACCGGCGTGCACAGAAGTACGGATTTCAGCTGTCTGAGTGGCAGACGGTGCGGTACAGCCCTGCTGAACAGGATCGGGCAGAGGCAGAAATGACAGCTTTTGCCGGAACCATACAGGATCTTGCGTCAAAAGTGCACGCACTTGAAATCCGGCATGGGAAAAAAGAGGAGGCACTGCGTCAGATTCTTGACTGGATGCAGAGAGACTGCGGGACGCAGGAACCGCTGTCAAGAGACGAGGTGCCGGTTATTGACTATGCAGAGAGGAAAAACCTGCTTATACACCGGAAAGAGGAACATGAGGCGGCGGCGGATCATCTGACCGGCCGGATCAGGCTCTACAGCGCCAATCTGACAACACTTTCTGAGTTTCAGGGAATATCCGTTGGTGATCCGGTTCAGTTTGAGGAGGATTTTTCCGGCTTTACGGAAGAGGAACTGCGCAGTTTTACCGGTAATCTCCAGAAGGCATACCGCGAGGCAGACGAGGATATGCGTGAAAGGAGACGCCGGACAGAAAAGATCCTCCAGCAGGTTGTCCGGATTGAGGAGTTTCAGGACGATTATTACCAGAAGCCGCTGGAAACGATCCTGGGTCTGACGGATAATGCCGGCCAGATGCTGCGTCAGCTTGAAATGGTTTTGCAGTCGTATCGGGATCTGATGGCCAAG
>CACXHF010000066.1 GCA_902767305.1 uncultured Eubacteriales bacterium | reverse complement strand
GACATCATCACCGGAACCGAATGGGGCGACTTTAAGAACAACTTCGGCCAGGCACGTGAAAACACCACCACCTGCCGCGGTTCCATGATCGTCCTCAACGAGTATTACAATACACCGGAACAGCCCAACGGCATTGTTGAGTATACCTATGACGCTGCGAACCTCCTCGCCTTCCAGCGTGTCAACGGCAAGGATCATGACCTTGAGCAGTATCACACCATTCCGAAGATCATGCTCCTCAACGAAGAGCAGCAGGAGATTTCCCGTCTGGTTGAGGTCACCAACCCCATCGTCAAGAAATATATCCAGCAGTGGGTTATCAACGGCGACGTTGATTCCACCTGGGATGCCTATGTTTCCGAGCTGAAGGGTGCCGGTATTGACCGCATCGTCGAGATCTATCAGGCCGCTCTGGACCGTATCAACGGCAAATAATTCCATCGAATCCAATGGGGGAGGAGGTTCGCCTCTTCCCCATTTTCAGATTGATCAAAGGAGTTCCCGTATGAGTACAAAAACGGACCGCGATTTTCGGCCATTCATGCATTTTACGCCAAAGTACGGCTGGATCAATGATCCGAACGGACTGACCTATGAAAACGGAACCTGGCACCTGTTCGCCCAGTATAATCCGGATGAACCCGTCTGGGGACCGATGCACTGGCTCCACGCAACCAGTACGGACCTCCTGCACTGGACAGAGCACGGTGTCGCTCTGGCACCGGACTCACTCGGCATGATTTTCTCCGGCAGTGCCGTCATTGACCACGGAAACACCTCCGGTCTCGGCCGGGACGGCGATCCGATGGTACTGATCTATACCAGTCATGGTGAACATGAACAGCAGAGCATCGCCTTTTCCGATGACCGTTTTCACTTTACCCCCTACGCCGGCAATCCGGTCATTCCCAACACCGAAAAACGTAATTTCCGGGATCCCAAGGTTTTCCGGAATCCCATCCGAAACTGCTGGACCATGGTCCTGGCAGCCGGCGACCGGGCTGAATTTTACGCTTCTCAGGATCTCATTCACTGGACAAAAACCGGCGACTTCGGTTCAAAGGAAAATCATCTGAACGGTGTATTTGAATGCACGGATCTTTTCCCGCTTCCTTCGCCGGATGGATCTGAGGTCTGGGTGCTGCTCGCTTCCATGGCACTGCATCCTGAATTCGGCGGCGGCAGAATGCAGTATTTTCTCGGCCGGTTTGACGGAGATACCTTCATTCAGGATGAGCCGCACAGTCCGTACATTCTGGATTCCGGGTATGACAACTACGCTGCTGTCACCTTCTTCGGAGCAGAAAAGCGGATCATGATCGGCTGGGGCTCCTCCCCTGGATATGCCCCCTTTGCGCCGACCGGAGATTTCTGCTGCCTTATGACCTACGCCAGAGAACTGTCCCTCGTTCAAACGGACAGCGGACTGCGTCTTGCCTCAAAGCCCATTACCCCCTCCTTTGAACTGACGGAAATCGTCCGGGAAACAGCACCTGAAAATCTTCGTTTCCCCCACAAATACGTTCCGAAGGCCTCAGGGTCTCTTCCAGGTGAACTGTTCTGCATTCATGTGGAAGCAGATGAAGCTTTCGACCTGATGCTCTCCAATGAAACCGGAGAGGAACTGCACGTGCTGATCAGTGATGAGCAGAAGCTGGTTGTCGATCGTACACGGGCAGGTCTGCGTAATTTCAGTCCGTTCTATGAATCCGGCGTCTGCTCTGTCACCTCCGCCCCTCGCACGAATTACGGAAAAATCAGTCTGGACCTGTATTTTGACCGGATGTTTGCCGAAATCTTTACGGATAACGGAACCGTTCTGAACTCTTCCATGGTTTTCCCGGAAAAACCGTATCAGACTGCCACGCTGACCGGACATGGAAAAATGTGGATCGGCTGCCCGCAGAGATAATGCACAGGTACACAGGTTCTCTGTGTACCTTTTTTCTGTTCCGTCACGGCCATCCCTTCCTGTTTCTTCCCTTATTCGCCCGAATCCTTCAGGAGACTCTCTGTTATTTTTATGTACAGCAATCACCGTTTTTGTTACAATGTACAGGATTTCCAAACCTTTCAGATAACGAGGAGAACACTCATGACGTCTTCCATTCCATTGCAAAAAGCGCGGGATTACGAGAAAGAACAGGCTGCACGCATTCCTCCTGCCTCCCGCCCCCTGTTCCATCTGACTCCTCAGGTCGGATGGATGAACGATCCGAATGGTTTCTGTTTCTATCAGGGACAGTTCCATCTGTTTTTTCAGTATCATCCGTACAGCACCCAGTGGGGCCCCATGCACTGGGGACATGCCGTCAGTGATGATCTTCTTCACTGGCAGCCCTGTCCCTGCGCCCTTGCGCCGGATACTCCGGCAGATGCATCCGGATGTTTTTCCGGAAGTGCAGTCCCTCTGCCTGACGGCCGCCTGCTGCTCGTCTATACCGGCGTAACAGAAACACATCATCCGGACGGAGTCCGGCAGAATCAGTGCATTGCCGTCGGTGACGGAACCGACTTTGAGAAGTCTCCTCTGAATCCGGTCGTCCGTGCCGAACTGCTCCCGGACACCTTCAGCAGGCAGGACTTCCGGGATCCGAAAGTCTGGCGCGAACCGGACGGCACCTACCGGATGGTCATCGGAAACCGCCATCAGACACAGTGCGGAACCATTCTTCTGTTCAGAAGTGATAACGCTTTTGACTGGCAGTATACCGGTGAAATCGATTCAAGCCGCAACGAATACGGACAGATGTGGGAGTGTCCGGACTTCTTCACGCTGGACGGGGAAAAGGTCCTGCTTGTCAGCCCGCAGCAGATGCAGGCCAGAGACGAATTCCATCCGGGCTACGGCACCGTCGTCCTCACCGGCACTTTCGACGATTGCACCTGCCATTTTACACGCGAAAGCATCCATCCGATCGATTACGGATTTTCCTTCTATGCTCCTCAGACTGCCCTTGCACCGGACGGGCGGCGGATCATGATCGCCTGGATGGAAAACTGGGAAACCTGCCGGGAGGCTCCCCATCCTCATCCCTGGTTTTCTCAGATGACCCTGCCCCGTGAACTGTCCGTTGTAAACGGAAGACTGCGGCAGCGCCCTGTACGGGAGATTGAAACACTCTGGAAAGACACCCGCCGTGAGGAAGCAAAGCTGGAGGGAGAGACTGCCTTTGCCGGCTTCTGCGGACATCAGATTGATCTGTCCGTCACTGTTGACTTCCGTTCCTCCGCCTGCCGCCTCTTTTTCATGGATGTGGCCAGGGATTCCACACGCCATGTCCGGATCTCCTATGAAACGGACCGCGGCGAACTCATTTTCGACCGCAGTCACTGCGGCTCTCTCCGGGACATCGTCCATATTCGGCGGATTCCGGTTTCTCTCGAGGACAGCCGGCTCACCCTTCGTCTTGTAATGGACCTTGAAAGCATTGAACTGTTTATAAGTGACGGAGAAACGGTTATTACCTCCGTCATTCCGCCCTCTCCGGAAGCCGACGGCATTGTTTTCTTTGCCGACCAGCCGGTCCGCCTGACCGCTGAACTGCATGCACTCGCCTGATATTCTGCCCTGCAGATAGATACCCTGCCCTTCCGGATTCTGTTTAAACTCTGCTCCGGAAGTTCCCTGAAAGGAGACAAAACTATGAAAGCTCGGTTATCTCTTTTCCTTGTCCTGATACTCACCCTGACAGCGCTGACGGCTTCGGCTGAAACTGAACTCAAATGGAGTGACGCTGAATCAGCCGCTTCCGCTGCTGGCGGCAGTTTTGTGACGCTTGATAAGATCGCACTGAAATTCTGGATTCCCCGCTCTTTTTCCTCTGTTCAGCCGGATGAATCAGAAACCGAATCCGGAATTATCTCTTCCTTTATCAGTGCGGATGAAGCATCCGGCGTATATGTTCAGTACATCGAAGGGAACGGCCTGGGTCTCGAGGAATACGCGGAAGTTCTTGAAGATCAGGGATATACCTTCATTAAGAATATGCGCATCAACGGGCACAACGCCCTTTCCTTTAACGACACTGAAAACGAGGCCGTCTTCATCGCCTTTGCTACGGAAGCAGGAATGATTCTGCAGTTCATCTTCCTTCCCGACACAGATGAGGACTTCATGGAACTTGTCTCCATCATCGCCGCCTCCATTCAGCCGGAGGAATGACTGTCCGTGGATAAACCCCTTCATGACTCACCGGCGCAGATCTCCGGCCGAAACCAGATCTGTTTTCCCCTTTCCCCGTTTCCGGGAAGGGGCTTTTTCGCGTTTCAAAAATACAGACTTTTGGTCTGTACGCATTTTTTCAAAAACTTTTTTTGCAGCAACCCGAACCTGTATTTTGCGCCTTCCCGGATTTTCTCTACAATATGCGGTGGAAAAAGGCCGGTATCTGCCCTGACCAACGCATTTCCGCCTGTTCCGGAGTCATTTTCCTCACTTGCGAATTCGGTCGGTTTTGGTTAAAATAGCCTTGGATTATTGTTTGAAAGGTGTGAAAACCATGCATAATACGCTAAAAAAGTACCTTCTGCCACTTCTGGTCATTCTGTGCCTGATGCTGGTTTTATCCGTTTCTTCGCTGGCTGCTGCGTACAGCAACGTTTACGGACTGACAAATACCCGCATCCGTGTACGCGAGTCAGCCTCCACCTCGAGCGCTGTTTTTGACAATATCGAGCAGAACAGGCTTGTTTATATCACTGAAAGCAAAGAAAGCGGCGGAACCACTTTCCTCCATGTCAAATACCGGACACTCGAAGGAAAGAACGGAAACGGCTGGGTCGCACAGGGAAGCGGCGGATCCACTTATGTGGTCATTCTGACCGACGAGCGTGCCCTCAGCGAACATAATGTCAGCGGCGGAAATCTGCCCGGGACACCGGCCGGAACCAAATCCGCATCAGAACGTGATGCACTCCGTGCACAGACGTCCTCCTCCTCGGGTTCCTCTGCCCCCGTTGCTCCGTCTCTTCTTTCAGGGGTTTCCGAAGCGACTGTCCGCGATGTTCAGGAAAAGCTGAAAGCCCTTGGCTTTTATTCCGGCGATATCACCGGCCGTGCCGGTGAAAAGACCATCGCTGCCATTAAGGCCTTCCAGAAAAAAATCGGCATTGATGAAACCGGTGAACTGACCCGGACCACAATGGCACGTCTGGATGAGCGCTACGACGCAATCCGGTCAGAGCGCAGCACTGCAGCCGAAACAGACACCACCGAATCTTCCAACTCCAGCATCTCCTCCCGTACCATTGAACAGGTTCAGATCAAGCTGAAAGCCCTTGACTTCTATTCCGGTGACATCACCGGCAACATCGGCGAGAAAACCTCCAGTGCCATCATTGCTTTCCAGCAGCGGTATGGACTCAGTCCTGATGGAATCATCGGCAATGCCACGCTCAAAAAGCTGAACGAGGTTTATGCCGCCTTCCAGGCCTCCGACTCCCTCACGCCGCCTGAAACAGCCGCCGCTGCTTCAGATGCAGCTCCCGCCGATTCAGCCGCCGTCCGTCAGGCCCAGGAAAAACTGAAAGCCCTGGGGCTTTACTCCGGCGACATCACCGGCAATGCCGGCAGCAAGACCACTGCTGCCATCAAGGCATTCCAGCAGAAATACGGTCTCACTGCTGACGGCGTTCCCGGCACTGCCACCCTTAAAAAGCTGGATGAGGTTCTCTCCGGCACATCCAAGGATTCCTCCGCCGAACCGGCTGCGCCCGCTTCCGTTTCCTCCGGCACCATTCGCCAGGTTCAGGAAAAGCTCAAAGCCCTGGGGCTTTACTCCGGTGACATCACCGGCAATGCCGGCAGCAAGACCACCGCTGCCATCCGGGCATTCCAGCGGAAATACGGCCTCAATGCCGACGGTATTCCCGGCAGTGCTACCCTCAAAAAGCTGGATGAGGTCTATTCTTCTCTCGAATCAGATTCCAAATCAAAAGAAGCGGATGAACCTGCGGAATCCGCTTCTCTCTCCTCCGATACCGTCCGGCAGGTTCAGGAAAAGCTCAAGGCACTGGGATTTTACTCCGGCGAGATTACCGGAAAGATCGGCTCCAAGACCACCGCTGCCATTAAGGCATTCCAGCAGAAATATGGTCTCACTGCCGACGGCATCCCCGGCAGCGCCACCCTCAAAAAGCTGGAGGAGTTGTATAATAAGCGCTCCTCCTCTTCCACCGGAAGTTCCGTTTCCGAGTCAACCGTCAAAAATGCTCAGACAAAGCTGAAGGCGCTCGGTTTTTACTACGGTGAGGTAACCGGCTCCATCGGTTCCAAGACCACCGCTGCCATCCGGGCTTTTCAGAAAAAATACGGCCTGACAGCAGACGGCGTCCTTGGCAGTACTACCATCGCCAAGCTCAACTCTGTCTATAAAGCCTCCGGCTCTTCCGGCAGTTCATCCTCCGGAGGTTCCTCCTCCGGAAACCACCGGATTTACAATCTGGACTGGTTTAAAGCCAAGGACAACAAGCTGCTGGGACGTCTGGGTCTGACGAAAGGACATACAGTCCGTCTCACAGATCTGGCTACCGGAAAATCGCTGAACGTCGCCATCCAGTCTGCCGGCAGTCATCTGGACGTTGAGCCCATGACCAAATCAGATACGGAAACCTTTCTCAGCATCTATCACGTTTCCTCCACCTCAAAGATCACCTTTATCCGTCGTTCCGCTCTGGTAACCACCGAATACGGCTACCGCATCGTCTGCTCCTTCTATGGACAGCCCCACGGATCACAGCTGATTCATTCCAACAACTTCAACGGACAGTTCTGTATTCATTTTCTGAATTCAAAGACACACGGAAGCAATGTTGTGGATGGTGATCATCAGGCCTGCATCCGGAAAGCCGTCGCCCGTTACGGTTCCAGCAATGTCAAGATCATTCGGACAGAAGACGATCTGTAAAAGTCCCGGGATTTCGTTTTGTCTGATAAAAGGGATAAAGAAAAGAGACAGCCTCCTCATCTGTCTCCTTCCTTTATCCCTTTTTTCTTCTGCTGACGGGAAATCAGTCCGGCATACACTTCTCTGGGCAGCAGTCTGCCCAGAAAGACACTGGCCCGAACCGCAATTCCCGGCACAATCAGTGCTTTCCCACGGAATAGCCCCCGGAGTCCCGCCCTGGCAACTGTCTCTGCCTCAAGCCCCGAAAGCGGTGTCTGTACACCGGCCCGTTCATTAAACCGGGTATTCACCGGCCCCGGACACAGTGCACTGACAGAGATGCCGGATCTCCGTTCACGCAGTTCCTGTCTTGCTGCCAGTGTAAGGCTGGTCACATAGGCCTTGCTGGCATAATAAACCGCCATATGCGGGCCTGCAGGAAGCAGTCCTGCCACGGAGGCAACATTCAGGATATACGCCTGTCTCCCCTGCATGACCTGAAGTCCTGTCTGGAAAAGATGTGTCAGTGCAATACAGTTAACCCGGACAATCTCCTCCGCTTTTCCCGGCTCCATTCCGGAAAGATCTCCAAGCTGACCCAATCCTGCATTATTGATCAGGACATCCGGCCGGAATTCCCGCATCTCCTCCTCAAGACGGACAACATCTGCCTCCCTTGCAAGATCCAGCGCCAGATGCCGGCAGTGCAGTTTCCCGGCCGCTTTTGCAAGACGCTCTTCGTTCCGTCCCGTCAGAAACAGGGTATACCCGCGGGCGGCCAGTTCCTCTGCCAGCGCTGCCCCGATTCCCGAACTGGCTCCTGTGATAAATGCTTTCATTTCCGGTTCCCCCTGATATCAGGAAGGCCGGTCCTGCGTGCAGGACCGGCCAGTAACTTTTAACGATTCCTTATTTTCCACAGTAGGCTGCAGCCTGTTCGCCGGCAATGCGTCCAAAGACAGCAAAGTCCGCAACTGCATTTCCGCCGAGACGGTTCGCACCATGAACACCGCCGGTCACCTCACCCGCAGCAAAAAGGCCGGGGATCACAGCACCGTCTGCATTCAGGACATGCGTCTGAGAATCAATGCAAAGACCGCCCATTGTGTGATGGATGCCGGCAGTCACCTTTACCGCATAGAACGGAGCTGTATCCAGCGGAGAAGCAAAGCTGGTACGTCCGAATTCCGGATCGTTCTTCTCTGCAACATAGCCGTTCCACGTTTTCATCGTCTCTGCAAATGCCTCTGCCGGAATTTCAAGTGCCGCTGCCAGCGCTTCCACCGTATCGCCGCTGATCATCAGTCCGCGGTTAATGTATCCCTGGATAACGGAAGAAGCGTCCACCATCTTCTGATCGACAACCAGCCAGCTGAAAGAACCGGGCTGAGCAATTTCCGCTGCAGAAACCACATCACGGGTTCCGACTTCATCGATAAAGCGCTTGCCCTCGGCATTTACAAGGATAGCACCATCTCCGCGGAGACCTTCCGTAATCAGAGAGGCCGTGTCCGCCTGAACGGTAGGATGAATCTGAATCTGATTCATATCCACCGTTGCCGCACCCAGTTCAGCCGCCATCAGGATACCCTGTCCCTGAATGCCGGCAGCGTTTGTGGTCATGAATCCGGCCAGTTCCGGCTTGTACTCAACAACCATATCCAGGTTGGCACCAAAGCCGCCCGTGGTCAGAACAACCGCCTTTGCGTTGACGACCACGGCATTTCCGCTCTTCCCGGCAGCGACAACGCCGCAGGCCGCACCGTTTTCATCCTTCAGGATTTTCACGGCAGTCGTATTGAGCATCAGGGTGATATTATTCTCACGCGCCTTCACGGCTTCCTCGAGAAGCGGAACAGTATAGGCACCCACGGACACTACTTTGCCCTCGGCATTTACCGGACGATGAATACGCTTGACCGAAGCGCCGCCGAAAGCCGCCACATTGTTAAGATCAATTCCAATGGTGGAAAGCCACGCAATGGCTGCCTCGCTGTTTCCGACCAGCGTGTTGACCAGTTCAGGATTATTCAGTCCCTTTCCGCCGATCATCGTATCCAGTGCAAACAGTTCAACACTGTCGAAATATCCCTCAGGCTTTGCCAGATAGGCATCCCACTGTTCCTTCACCTTTGCGGCGAGAGCGGTAATCGCTGCATTGTCCGCATAGTTTTCGGCCGCCTTCAGCGTTTTTTCCACGCCTGCCGCCTCATCAAAGGTGTTCTTATCCTGGAACTCGGTTTTCGCCGCATTCATGCCGCCGGTCGCCTTGACACTGTTGCCGCCGACTGCCGGCTGGCTCTCAAGCACAACCACTTTCATTCCGGCATCTGCTGCGGTTACAGCCGCAACCATGCCCGCTCCGCCGGCTCCGACGATTACCACGTCCGCATCCAGCGTAACATTTTCCTTCTTCTCTTCGCCTGCTTCCCGCATGTAATCATCCGGGTTGACGCCGGCCGCCGTCAGTGCCTGACGGGTCGCCTCGATGACCGCAGCACGGGTAATGCCTGCAAACGTCGCACCGGAGTAGGTATCCACGATACCATTGTTATTTTCGAATTCCTCCGGCCACTCCTCAATAACCTTTGCGCCGATGCCGGCGGTTTCACTGTCGCCGCTGATATTCACATCGACGATTTTGTCCCCTTCCAGCTTTACGCTGACCTCGATTTCACCTGCATACCCCTGGGCTGTCGCAGATCCTTCTGCCGTCGTATTCTCTGCCAGTGCAGCAGGCAGAACCGTGAGCATCAGGACCAGAACCATCAGTAAAGCAAAAAGTCGGTTCTTCATGTTTTTCCTCCTTTTCTGTCTCAGGCGCGGTGGCGAAGTCTGCATCTGCCGACTCTTTGTCAGCGCCCTCTCAGTAACAAACTGCCGCCGGAGCAGCAGGCCACATTTCCTCCCTGAGTTCCTAACCATCCGGAATCCTCAAGATAGGTTTATTATACCAAATTCATTTTCCAAATAAAAGATCATCTTTTCCATCCGGTTCCGTTCAGCAGCCGTTCCGGTACTGTTCCGGACGGCTGATTCCCGCCATTTCCTCTATTGTTTGGTACGTACTTTTGTGATACACTACATACGAAAGGACTGACTCAAGAAAGGCCTGTATTCATGATCCAAACGAAGTTCAAAACCCTTGAAAGCAAAGCATACTTCAAAAACGGCGCGCTCAGGCTGCTCTTCGTAGGAGCGGCTATCACCGCGGAAATCGCGTACATGATGTATGTTATGGGCGAATTCAGCGCCAGTCATCCCTGGTTTTCTGCCGGAATTACCGCACTGGCTGCTGCTGTCGCCCTTATCATATACGGCAGACACGAAAATGCTTCCATGAAAATGGTCTGGATGCTGCTCATCATCGCCGTCCCGCCATTCGGTACATTCATGTACCTGCTGACCGGTCTCACAGGTACCACCCATGCCATGCGCAGACGTTTTATCTCAATCGACAACCGCCTGCAGCCTTATCTCCCCGATGATACGAAGACACTCCATACCCTGGACAGAACGAAGAAAAGTCCTGTCGGACAGTTCCGATACATTCGGAACATCTCCGGTTTTCCGGTATACAACAACAGCAGGATCGAGTTTTTTCCAGATACAGTCAATATTCTTGAACGCATGAAAGACGACCTGCGCAGCGCAGAACACTTCATCTTTCTCGAATACTATGCCATTGAGGATATGACGGTTTTCTCGGAAATTCACGCCATTCTCCGCGAGCGGGTACAGGCCGGCATCGATGTGCGTCTTTTTTACGATGACATCGGCTCCGTTTTCTTTGTGAACCGGGATTTTGTCCGGAAAATGGAACTCGACGGTATTAAGTGCCGGATTTTCAATCCCATGCTTCCGCTGGCCAACGTCTTTATGAACAACCGCGATCACCGTAAAATTGCAGTAATCGACGGCCTCATTGCCTATACCGGCGGCTTCAACATGGCTGATGAATACTTCAACATTACCAGTCCGTACGGTCACTGGAAGGATACCGGCGTCCGGATGGAAGGGGAAGCCGCCCGCTCCATGACCTATATGTTTCTTGAAACCTGGAACGCCATTCGCGGGGAAAAGCAGGAAGACCCGGATTTCGGGCTGCTTTTTCCTGATCACCCCCCGGTTTTTTCAAACTGCGGCTATATCCAGCCATACAGTGACAGCCCGCTGACATTTGAACACGTGGCGGAAAATGTCTACATGAATCTCCTGAACGGCGCCAAGAAGTACTGCTGGTTTACAACTCCGTATCTGATCATCACCGATGAAATGGTCCGGTCCTTCCTGCTGGCTGCCGGCCGCGGCGTCGACATCCGCATCATCACCCCCGGAATTCCCGACAAGCGGGTCGTTTACCGTGTCACCCGCAGCTCCTACCACATTCTTGCACGGCACGGCATCCGGATCTTCGAATATACCCCCGGTTTCTGCCATGCCAAGCAATGCGTCTGTGATGACGAGCTTGCCGTCTGCGGAACCATCAATCTGGACTACCGCAGTCTTTACCATCATTTCGAGGATGCCGTTCTGATGTACAACTGTCAGGCTGTCCTTGACATCAAGGCCGACTTCGACAGTCTTCTGCCGCAGTGCAGGGAAGTCACTAAACTGTACACCAGTCATGTACCGCTTCCCGTCCGTATCTGGGAAACCATTCTGCGCATCCTGGCCCCCCTGTTCTGAACGGCAGATGCAACAGCCTGCCTGCTTTCTGAGAAAGGACTGCTTATGAACGAACAAGAGATCAGAAACCGCCTAGCCCCTGTAAAATGTTTTCTTCTGGATATGGACGGCACGTTCTATCTGGGAGACCGCCTCATTGAGGGTTCTCTCGATTTTCTCGATGCGCTGGAGAAAACCGGCCGGACCGCCCGTTTTCTGACCAACAATTCCTCCAAATCGGCATCCGTATATGCCCAGAAGCTGCAGCGCATGGGCGTCAGCCAGAAGTACTGCGACGTAATCTCTTCCGGTCATGCTGCCGCACATTACTGTCTTGCCCATTTTCCGGGAAAAACCTGCTATCTGCTGGGAAACCCCATGCTGAGTGCGGAAATGGAGTCCATGGGACTGAAACTGACGCAGTCGGAAAACGGTGCGGACTATGTACTGGTCGGATTTGATACCACCCTTGACTACCGGAAAATGTGCATTGTCTGTGACTATATCCGGAACGGTCTTCCGTATATTGCCACTCATCCTGACTTCAACTGTCCGACAGAAACCGGCTTTATTCCCGACATGGGGGCCATCATGGCCTTCATTGAGGCAAGCACCGGACGCAAAGCGGATATTATTCTGGGGAAACCCTACCGGGGCATTGTCGATGAAGCGCTTCTGCGTACAGGATTCACCCTTCCGGAAATGGCCATGGTCGGTGACCGCCTCTATACCGATGTCGCCACCGGTGTCCGGCACGGAATGACCGGCATTCTGGTTCTTTCCGGTGAAGCCGGTCTTGAGGATATTGAAACCTCGGACGTCAAGCCTGATCTGGTTTTCGGCCGGCTCAGCGACATGATTCCCTATCTCTGATCTCTGCTCCGGACCGGTCTGTAACCTCCCGCTTTTTTCCCTCCATGAATTGCGCAATATCCCAGTTTGTGCTATACTGCCTGCAGTTCTGACGGAAAACGCTTTTGACATTCTGAAAGACTGACGATTCATAAAAAAAGGAGATATTCCCTGGAATTTCCAGGTTTGTAAACAATCCATGAATATGATTGATCTGATCAAAAAAAGCCGTTCTGTGCGGCGTTTCGATGCATCCGTCCCCGTCAGCCGTGATACGCTCATCGAGATGATCGACGCGGCACGTTTTGCTCCTACCGGTGCAAACAAACAGCCCCTGCGTTTTCTCCCCGTCTTCGAAAAAGACGCCTGCGACAAACTGTTTCCGCTGCTTCACTGGGCTATGGCTCTCCCTGACTGGAAAGGACCCTCACCGGCAGAGCGCCCTTCCGCTTACATCGTGATCCTGGCAGACACGGAAATTGTTCCTGAACAGCGTGTCGCCATGGACGTTGGCATTGCTGCTCAGACCATTGCTCTGACAGCGGCCAGCAAGGATCTTGGCTGCTGCATGCTCGGCGCCTTCAAAAAGGAAGATCTGACTTCCTGTCTGCAGCTCCCCGAAACGCTCATTCCCGAGCTGGTACTGGCGTTCGGAAAGAAAGGCGAAACCATCCGTCTGGTGGACGCACGAAAAGGCAACGACCTCCGGTACTACCGCGATGAAATGGACAACCACTGCGTCCCCAAGCGCACTCTGGATGAGCTGGTTTACGACCATCGCTTTCTCTGATGCTTTCCCTGCCAGTGCTCCGGCTCTGGCAGTTTTTTTATCCATTCGGGTATCCCTTCATTTATCCTGTTCAACAGAGGCGAATCAACATGACCGGAACGTTCCTTCGGCGCATCGTCCGCATCGCGCTTGTCCTCTTGGTTCTTCTTCTTCTGGCCGCCGCCGCTCTGCTCATCTGGCTTTCCATCTTTGAATACCCTCCGCCCGCCGCCG
>CACXHF010000065.1 GCA_902767305.1 uncultured Eubacteriales bacterium | reverse complement strand
TGTGAAAATCTGGAGGAATTCAAAGCACTGACGGGCTTTACCTTCCGTGGCATGGTTCATCCGGATGATTACGAAAAGATCTCTGCTTCAATTAAACAGCAGGTGAATAAGACCCACGGCGAACTTGATTTTGTGGAATACCGGATCATCCGCAAGGACGGTGAGATACGCTGGATTGACGATTACGGGCACTATATCGAGTATGACGATCAGAACAGCCTGTATTATGTGTTTATTTCGGATGTCACGGACAAGTATGAACAGGCCCAGTCGGATAAAGCCCTGCATAACGCCGTGATCGAGGCACTGACCAAGGCGTATGATTCAGTCTGGCTGATCACCGATCCGGCCACCGAGCGGTTTGAGCTGTTCCGGATCGACAAGGAGATGGAGCATCTCATCCCGGCGAATGTGGCTGTGAAGATCGAGAAGTTTTCACAGGCTCTGGCGTTCTATTCAAGACTGGTACTCGAAGAGGACCGGCAGCGGTTCCTGGAGGAACTTACGCTTGAGAATATTGTCAGGAACACGGAGAATAAACTGATTTATTCGGTGTCGTTCCGCAGAGTATTTGATGACGGAATCCGGTATTACAGGCTGGAGCTTACCAAGCTTGATCTGCCGGATGGAAAACACTGCATCGTCGGCGGATTTAAGAATGTGGATGAAGAGGTTCGGAAGGATCAGCATTTCCGGAATTCCCTGAATCAGCGTTCCGCTGTCATCCGTGCACTGGGACGGGTATATGACTCGATCTGGCTCGTTACGAATCTGGAAAAACAGCACTTTGAACTGTATCGGGTGAGTGACAATGTTGCCCATCTCCTCCCGACGAGGGAAGCGGAGAAGTTCAGGAGGTTTACAGATGCTCTGACTTTCTATTCCAGACTGGTGCATGAGGAGGATCGTGCGTTCTTCCTGGATGCGATGACGCCGGAGAACATCAGAAAAAATACGGAGAGGGATATGCTCTATCCGGTTGCATACCGCCGGGTGTTTGAAAATGAAATCCGACATTACCGGGCTGAGGTGGCCAGACTGGATCTGGACAACGGAGAAATCAATTATGTTGTCGGGTTCAGGGATATCGATGAGGAATGTAACGGATAACAGCTGGAATCCGGCTGCAGGTCCGGGTTTTCGGGCATCATGCGGGACGTTCCGGAAAGAAAACAACAGGCAGAGGATTTCCTCTGCCTGTTTTTATGTTGCAGACTGGTTTAAAAGCAGACCCATCCGATCTGCTTTCCTGCGGAACTGTTCGGACTTTCAAGGTCTCCTTGCAGGCAGCTCCCGCACCGCTTGACACGGCTCCACAGATCCGTCACGGAACGGTCCGGAACGGATTACCGTGGAACATGCCAAAGGACATCCCGGACACCCCTGTGACGAAGAAGCTGCCGGTTGGGATCATCCGGTCGGATTGGCCCGTGCAGAGTTCTGCAGAGAGGGCAGCGTCATTCCTCTGCCCGGACATGGCCGCTCCCTGCCGGTTTCCTGGAAGAGACGAAGAAATGGGATTCAATCCTGGGAGGAGTTCCGGATGTGAGGACCTGGCGGAATCCGGCGCTGCCATTGCTCAGCCGGCGTCTTCTTTCGGCGGCATGAGAAACCCGGAACTCTTTCAGCATCTTGCCGGACAGTCCATGCAGAGGAAAGCCGGCGCAGCGGAGGTTCCTCAGAGATGTCCGTGATCAGCGCCGGACGGCCCATGAAGCGAAAATCCGTTCCGGGGCAGGAGCCCTGACAGAAGCCGGCCGGGACCGTGCAGGCCCGGCACAGCAGGGTGTATGGGTGACGCCGGCGTTCCGGAGATCGCGGACAGGATCTTTCAGGTCTGTACCGGAAGGCACAGTACCTGTCACTGGGTAATCCGTATCGGTTGAGGACCCGCAGACAGATCTTCCGGGAATTGATATACCCGGAAGGAACGGACATGAAAAAAGGAAAGCCGCAGCGCAGGGCTGAACCGTATGGACGGGCAGAACAGGAACCGGGGCACCCGTGCTCCGGTCCGGAACAGCGTGCGTGTCTGCCGGTTCATGCAGACAGGACAATGAGGAAGGGCGGCACAGGAGGGAACGTTCCGTCCGGTGATGCCGGATCACAGAACCTTCTGCCCGTTCACGTTCAGCGAAAATGCAGCACCAAATAACCGGGCAGCGTGCGAGCACATGGTCATACGACCGAGGAAAATATCAAAATAGTCATACATGGTGCAGATGCTCTCATCAATGGTCAGATACAGCGTAATCATTTTCTGCTCAGGACTGCACAGCAGCTTTGTTTCTGTAACTGCGTAATTCACCCTGTCATGAATATCAAATAAAATGG
>CACXHF010000064.1 GCA_902767305.1 uncultured Eubacteriales bacterium | reverse complement strand
GGTCTCCGGTTTCCCTGGCCACATCCGCCATTCCGGAATACAGATACATTGCCCGAACCGCATGCCCCTCCGCATTTTTCTGGCTGCGTACCGGCATACCTGCCTGGTAATACTGATACCGGAAAGGACTGTTTTTCCAGTAGAAATCGTTCCCGTTCCGGATCGTTTCCTCTTCAAAGAACAGCGGCTTCTGTCCCCGCTGATTGATGAAGTATTCCGCCAGCGCAAGATGCTTTGGATCCTTTGTCACCGCATACATCCGCATCAGGGCCATTTCAATGACCGGATGCCCCGGATATCCGTGAATCTTTCCATCCTCCGGGCCGATCCTCGAATCAATGTGGTCCACAAAGCGGAGGGCGGCATCCAGCAGCACCCGTTTTCCGGTAACCGAATAATAGGCAACAGCTGCCTCAATCATGTGTCCTGCCACATACAGTTCATGATTGTCCTTGAGATTGGTAAAACGCTTTTCAAGGCCGTTGATGATGTAATAGGTATCCAGATAACCATCCGGCTGCTGTGCGGCAACCGCTTCTTCAATCGCCGCATCGGCTGTGGCCTCAAGGGCTTCATCCGGATGCCACCGCAGTGAATAGGCTACCCCTTCCAGCCATTTGTACAGGTCACTGTCCTGGAAGACAAACCCGCCGAACGTTCCCTCTTCCTTTCCGGAAGCTACACGGAAATTATGCATGCAGTGACTTGGCGCGGCATCAGCCGGAAGCCGGTCATTCAGTGCATCCCACTGATACGGAATTCCTTCCCGGACCAGTGTTTCCCTGATTCGATGAAAAAAACGATCCTCAAGCGTAACTTTGGCTGAACAGTTTCCGCATCCAGACATCTCTTTCCTCCTATTCTTTTACAGACCACCGGTTTCATCCGGCTGTCCTTCCCATCTTGACGGCAGATCCGGACAATTTCTCAGACGGAAAGCTGCCCGGTATTCCACATAGCATCCGCAGAGCTGACAGGTTCCCCTTACGAGAGAAGGACAGCTGCGGCATCTGGCAAGCCGTCGTTCCGTCTCCTCCGCATCGGTTCTCTGCGTCAGCGGAATCGACGCCACAAGCGCCGCTATCTCTTTTGTCCGCTGTGCCGCATCCCTGCCGTCCATCTCTCTCAAAAGACACCGACGGCAGAGATTTTCTGCATGATTGTTATGCATGTCTTGTCAGTTCGATCACGCTGCAGCGAGGCATCCGGACCCGGATCACATCGTCCTCCGTCACCAGATCATCAAATGAAGCGATCTGAACAGGTGCGTGGTCAAAATCATTATATGCCTTTGCATCTCCTGTCAGAATTCTGGCTGAAGCCTGTCCTTTTCCGGGAAGAACGACGGAAACTTCTTCGTCCTCCTCCATACTGAGATTTGCCATGGTCAGCGTCACCACGCCGTCCCGCACGGAAGCGGATGCAGTAATCCGGTCTACCGGCCATCTGCCGCCAATCCGATCTGTACTGAGATAACAGTCCACCAGTTCGGCATCCTGATGTGCCTTGTAAAGATCAAAGACGTGGTATGTGGGCGTCAGAACCATTTTCGCACCCTCTGTCAGAATCACCGACTGAAGCACATTCACTGTCTGAGCCAGATTAGCCATAATGACGCGGTCGCAGTGCCGGTTGAAGATATTCAGATGCATTGCCGCCACCATCGCATCCCGCATGGTATTCTGCTGATACAGGAATCCGGGATTGGTTCCTGCCTCCACCTGATGCCATGTTCCCCACTCATCTACAATCAGTCCCACACGATGCTCCGGATCGTACCGGTCCATAATCCGGCTGTGTCCGGTAACAAACTCATCCATACGGGAAGCCCTGAACAGGAGCTCATAGTATTCCTCTTCCGTAAATGTCAGTGCCTGTCCCTTGTGCTCCCAGTCCGGACCGGTGATGGAATAGTAGTGAAGGGTGAGACCGTTCATGAAGCGGCCGGCCTGCTGCATCAGGACCTCCGTCCATCGATAGTCATCCGTATTGGGGCCGCAGGCAATTCTGAACAGCTTATTGTCCCCATAGTCGCGGCAATAGGTCTGATAGCGTCTGAATTCATCTGCATAATACTCCGGCCGCATATTGCCGCCGCAGCCCCAGCTCTCGTTCCCGACGCCCCAGAACCGAACGCCAAAAGGTTCTTTCCGTCCGTTCGCCCAGCGGGTTCTGACCACGGAGGAATCCCCCTCGCTGTTCAGATACTCGACCCATTCCGCCATTTCCCGTACCGTTCCGGATCCAACATTGGCATTGATATACGGTTCGCATTCCAGCTGGCGGCACAGTTCAAGAAATTCATGGGTTCCGAAGGAATTGTCCTCTACGACATAACCCCAGTTCGTATTGACCATTCTCTTCCGGTTCTCTTTCGGACCGATTCCATCCTGCCAGTGATACTCATCGGCAAAACAGCCGCCCGGCCAGCGAAGAACTGGGATCC
Source organism: uncultured Eubacteriales bacterium (assembly GCA_902767305.1). Taxonomy (GTDB): domain Bacteria; phylum Bacillota; class Clostridia; order Christensenellales; family Aristaeellaceae; genus Ventricola. The sequence goes on along the minus strand of CACXHF010000064.1, from coordinate 1,674 downwards.
GGATCTTCCGAAGAGCATCCACCACATCCCGGCGCATCCCGTTCTCATTGGGAATCGTGCTGTTTTCCCCGACAAAAATGCCGCCATAAATACATCTTCCCAGGTGTTCAGAGAAATGTCCGTATATGTTTCTGTTGATCCGGCCCATTCTGCGCTCCGGACTGATCGTGATTTTTGTCATATTTCCCTCCAGATTTTCTTCTTTTCAGGCAGCCCGTTTCTGCGTTCCGCTGTTCTGTTCTCAGCATTCGCACGTCATCCCGATATGGGCTTTCCGGTATCCCTACTTTTCATCCGTATACCGAGCACACAGATCCTCCATATCCCGGTAGAGTTCATGATACATAAAGTACCACGTCATTTCCTTTACTTTCCAGTACGGCGAGAAGCGCCGGACCGCAGAGTCGTCTATTCCGGCATGCCCGGGAAGGGTATCAAACACATTCGTTTCATCCGGAACCGGCTGAATCCAGGCCTCCGGCTGTTCCGCATCACCGACCAGTACCGTCATTTCATTACAGCTCAGAACCTCTGCACCATATCTGAGCGCAACCAGATTCGGATGCTGCGGATCGACAGGAACAAAGTGCAGTCTCTGTGGCATTCCCAGCAGGACCTGGTCACCGTCCTCAAACATCTGTTCCATGGTCATCCAGTAATTCGGCCCGCACTCGATGCTCTGTGCTTCTCCGTTCAGGAAAACGGTATTCAGTCCGTCTGCCCAGTCCGGGATTCGCACGCGGAACCGAAGAAACACCGGCGCTTCAAGATGAAATGTAAAGCGCGCCGGGGAGCCGTCCGGGAAACTGCTGTCCAGTCGTATTCTGACAGTCTGATCCTTATAGGTAAATGTGGTTTCTGAGGAGATCAGCTGCGAAAAGGAAATGCCTCGTTCATCCGTATAAGCAATGAGATTCCCGAGCTCGGCGATGTTCTGCAGGAATGCACCCGTACACCGCTGCCAGTTAAGGCTCATTCCCAGTGGCCCAAGCTGACGTCTTTCCCGTGTTTTCACTGCCCCGTCTGAAAAATAGTCCGCGTGAAACATCGTTTTTCCTTCCGGAGTCATGCCCGGCTGCGCCAGCAGTCCGTTGACCAGCAGCCGCTCCACCCATACCCCGTATTTCGGATCTCCGGTAGCTTCCATCAGTTCATTGCTGAGCTTCAGCACGGCCAGCATGCATCCGTTAATTTCACAGTTTCCATGCGCGTCATTCCGGATGGCCAGACGGCCGGCATAGTTCCGGTTCAGTGTCCCCCGCCCGTCTTTAAACCGGGGATCCCAGGTAGAAAGCAGCGCATCGCCAAGATAGCCGGAACTGAATCGCAGCAGGGTCTCTGCAGGGCCATAGCCGCCGGTTACATAGGTGTTTGACTCAAGCACGGACTCATATTCACTGCGCAGTCTTCGAAGATCATGCGGATTTCGCGTCACACGGCAGGAAACTGCCACGCTTCCAAGGTTCTCCATATAACTTCGGGCATGCCTGAGCGTGCTCCTCTTCTGATGGGTTTCCTCGGTATTCCATTCCGGATCTGCCCATTTCTCCGCCATTTCGCGAAACACCGCATCTCCGGCCATCTCATAAGCCCGGTACAGTGTTCCGGAAAGTGTCGGAGAACCGCTTTTTTCTCTGGCCTTTTCACTGCGGTAATTCTCCGGATTCAGATTTC
>CACXHF010000063.1 GCA_902767305.1 uncultured Eubacteriales bacterium | reverse complement strand
CTGTGTATGCGGATTATGCGGCAACCACGCCGCTCCGGGAATCGGCGCGGCAGGCGATGATGCCCTGGCTTGAACGGGAATTCGGGAATCCCTCGGCAGCAGAAACGTACAGCCGCCTGCCCAGACGTGCACTGCTTGAGGCAAGAGAGGCGATTGCCGGGATTCTGGGGGCGCGGCCGGACGAAATATTCTTTACATCCGGCGGGACGGAATCTGACAACTGGGCGGTCAAGGGCAGGGCAATGGCCTGTTTCAAAGGGCGTCCGGGTCATCTTGTGACCAGTGCCATCGAGCATCATGCGGTGCTTGAACCCTGCGCGTTCCTTGAACGGCTTGGATGGAAAGTGACCCGTCTTCAGCCGGACCGGGAGGGAGTGATCCGCCCGGAATTCCTCCGGGCGGCCCTGCAGCCGGATACGGTACTGGTTTCCATCATGGCGGCAAACAATGAGATCGGAACCGTCCAGGAGAGGAAAGCGTTAGCAGAGACAGCCCGCGAGGCGGGGGCTGCGTTCCACACGGATGCGGTGCAGGCAATGGGTCATATTCCGGTGCGCGTGGATGCGTCGCCGGTCTGCATGCTTTCGGCCAGCGCACATAAATTCGGAGGACCGAAGGGAACCGGTTTCCTGTATATCCGGCACGGAACTGCGGTGGAACCGCTGCATCACGGGGGCGGACAGGAACAGGGAAGGCGGTCCGGGACGGAAAACGTGGCAGGTATCGCCGGCATGGCAGCGGCGCTGATCGAGAGCGTAGATGAGATGGAACGGGAACAGACCCGGCTTGAGGCCCTGCGGGACCGCCTCATCGGGCGACTGCGGGAGGCCGGTCCGGATTTTCTGGTGAATGGCAGTGCCCGGCATCTGCCCGGAAGCCTTTCCCTTTCTTTTGCCGGCCAGGACGGCCGGACACTGGTGTACCTGCTGGACAGAAAGGGGATTGCCATAGCCGCCGGTTCTGCCTGCAATTCAAGAGAGATTGCCGTCTCCCATGTACTTTCTGCCATCCAGGTCCCGGAAAAATACATAAAAGGAACGGTCCGCATCACGCTCGGACGGGAAAGTACCGAGGCGGATGTGGACCGCATTGCAGATGAAATTGCAGGTCTGGTCGGATAAGAGGACAGTGGTTTAAGACAGGAGAGCCGGAATATCCGAAAGACCGGTGCAGGCATGATGGGCAAAACGGGCAAAGTCCTTCTGCCAGGCGATCAGGTCCGGAATCATGCACACCTGCATGTCTCCGTTGAAGCCGGCCTGAATGCCGCTGGGGGAATCTTCAAGAACCAGACAGTTCTGCGGTCTGATTCCAAGGCGCTTTGCCGCCAGGAGGAAAATGTCCGGGTTCGGTTTGGAACGGACAGGATCATCGCCGCAGACGATGACCGGAAAGCGGTCAAGCCCGCAGGCCTGAAGGGAAACGGAAATACGCTGCATGGCACTTGAGGAACCCAGGGCAAACGGAATGCCCCTGCGGGCCAGGTCATCCAGCAATTCATGAGCACCGGGCTTTGCGTCCAGATGCCCTTCCCGGACTTTTTCCGCGTAGAACTGTCTGGTAAGAGCCCAGAAATGCGCGGCGTCAAACGGACCGTCAATATGTGATGCAAATATCCGGTTGCTGGAATCGGCAGTTTCACCGAGGGTCTGAAGAAGGACGGAATAGTCCATGGGAATTCCCATCGCCTCAAAGGCACAGTGGTCACATTCGAGAGCCAGCTTTTCTGAATCAATGAGTAAGCCGTCCATGTCGAACAGAACGGCGGATACAGGCCGAATCGGAATTCCACCGTGGAGAAAGCTCATCTTGGACTCCTTTCACGCAAGAGCCTGGTTTATCTGTTAAGAGGCGGCAGCTCGTGAATGTCATAGTTGTCGTAATAGATTTCAAAGGCGGTTTCCACATCACCGGAGAGCTCGATCAGAGCCCCTGCCTGAAACATGGCGGAGAGTGTACCGCTGGGTGCATGCCAGGCGGCGTTGCTGTCCACGACGATGGCACTGTCCCGCAGAATGGCTTCCGCGCCAAAGAGCAGTGTGCCGGTGGCAATGTGATAGTCACTGGAAATCAGAGCAATCTGACGGACCTGAGGGCAGTGCTCTGCCAGCAGGTCAAAGGTGAAGATGGCGTTCTGTGCAGTGGTGATGGATTTGTCCTCTACGAAGATGCGATCCGGATCGATGCCGTTTGTACGGAGCCATTCTGCCATCCGTCCGGCTTCCGTGGCATCCGGCGCATTTGCTGCCGTTCCGCCGCCCGTGCAGACAAGGACTGCTTCAGGATACTTTTCGGCAGCGGCTTTCAGGACTTTCAGCCGCTCAATCAGCTCCTCCCGCATGGTTCCATCCGGGTTCAGCTGGAAGCCAAGTGCGGTCAGACAGAGCGTATTGTCCTTCGGCAGATTATCCGGCAGCGCCTCATGGACCGTGACCGGTGCTGCCCAGAGGTCCATGATCCGATTCCATTTTTCGTAACGGGCAGGGTCTGCCTCTGCCAGCCGGGTCAGTGCTTCCTGATCCCGTTTGCCGTATGCGGCATAGCTGATGACGGATCGTTCGATCAGAGCCTGAACATCCGGGGCAGTGCCGTATTCCGCATGCGCAGGCAGAGCAAAGATCAGCATCAGGAACAGAGATATGAATAATTTTTTCATAACAGTATAAAATCCTTTCCATGTAAATGGTTCCAGGGGGAAGCAGGGCAGGTGCCTGCCGCAGTGTCTGCGGTCAGGGAGACCAGAGGTGCTCTTCCGTTTCCGGCTGAAACAGTCCGATATTTATTCTTCGTCCGGCTTCTGACCGTCGTGAGCATTCCACATACAGGGGCCGACACTGAAATTTGTAAACACCGCAGTAAAACTGGAATCCTCAGGACTGCAGGCGTAGACGCCGAAGCGGATTTTTCCGGCACCTTCCCACATGTGACAGATGCGCATCTGTGTGTAATGTTTCCCTTCCTGAGAGCACTCAATGCAGTAATCGTCTTCCCGGCGGCTGAAACGATACCACATGGTTTTCACGTCGGCAGGAATGGCGGTGGTTGCCCAGTCAGAATAGCCGTGGTTGGTGACGACGGAACCCAGATGCTGGAACTGGTCATTCTCAAACTCGACGGAGCCTTTCAGCCAGTTTTCCGAATCGAGGTACATGACAATACCGCACTGATCAAAACGGTGATGTGATTCGGAAAAGTCCGTTCGGACGGTGAAAGTGAAGAATTTTTCCTCTGTCTCTGTCTGGAGGACCGGGGCGTTGTCATTACGGAAATGATAATAGGTGCGCTGCCACAGGTCGGTATGCGGCTCTGTCGTAATGGTGATGCGCTCATCTGTGATGCAGAACTGCGCAGGTTCACGGGTCCAGGTAAAGTTCATGGTGAAGCCTCCTTTTTTACAGACATCATCATCTGTCTTATGGTACAGTTGAATGTGAAGCGCTGGAACGGATGTCTGCACCGCCGTTCTCAGATCAGCGGTGCTTTTCGATGAACAGAAAAGAAATCTGGCTGTATTATACCTGTCTGTAGGGGAATGAGCAACCGGAAATGACAGACAGCAAAATCCCGGGGAGAAAACAGAATCCTTTGTTAATCACAGACTCCCTAAAGATCGGGTGAATAATACGACAGTACAGGGAAGAGAACGGGGAAACACATGGGCCGGAAAGTGTGGAAATTGACGGAACAGGGGAAAGAAATCCGGACGATGCAAGGAGGCATGAACATGAAACTCAGAGAATACAGAAGGGAAGATGCGGATGTGATCAGCAGCTGGGTACAGGATGAAAAAACCCTGTATCTCTGGTCGGCGGACCGGATCGGCGTCTTTCCGCTTACGGGGGAACAGCTTCAGGAACACTATGAAACAACAGCTGAAAAAATCCGGTTTTACCCGATGACGGCAACCGACGATTCGGATCGTGCTCAGGGACACTTTTTCATCCGGGTCCCGAATGAGGGAAATCCTCTGCAGGTGAGGTTTGGCTTTGTGATTGTGGATCCGGCTGTCAGAGGACGGGGACTCGGGCGGGAAATGCTCCGTCTCGGCATCGACTATGCACGGGAAGTGCTTGGTG
>CACXHF010000062.1 GCA_902767305.1 uncultured Eubacteriales bacterium | reverse complement strand
TTTCTCTGCGGCCTGCAAAAGCCGCGGTCAGCATCCGCAGATCAGCCTGCCGGCATTCACCGGAGATTCCTTTCCGTCTTTCTGCTGAAGCTCCGTTCTGAGCAGGCATATGCCCGATCCGCCGCGGAAGGAACAGCAGCCCTTCTCCGGCGGTCCGGAAAACTGCTGCTTTCAGACAGCTGCACAGGATTCGGTGCTGTATTTTCCATACCGCCTCTGCATGCAGAGACCGCATTCCGTCTTCAGACTGCTGCCGGTCTGACATCTGTGCCCGGGCACAGGCTTCGCGCTCTTTCCGCAGGCGTTCACCTCTGCCTGCGCAGGAAGCGGAGGATTCCGCAGTTTTCCTGATCCGATACAGGGCTGGAACAAATCCGGGAACATGCTCCCGGCTGCGTCCGTACGGGTGATTTTCTCCGGAACAGATGCCGGCACTTCCGGTTTCCCCTTCCGGCCCGATTGCCGGCGGATGCCTTCGGGTCAGTACTCCATATACAGTTCTTCCAGGTGTTCCTTTGTGATCTCCCGGGCTAACGCCAGACGAAGGAGGATGGCGGCCTTCTGCGGGGAGAGGTTGTTCGCAGCTACCGTATTCCCGCACAGCAGATTCTCTTTGATGATGACGCCGTCATCGATTCGGGAACTGATGACCACAGGAATCGTAAGTCCTTTGATGATCTCGATCCATTCCTCACTGAATTCTCCCGCGCCAGCACCGGCGATAACCAGCCCATTTGAACGCTCCGCCGCAAAGCGCAGAAGCTCCGGATCCGCGTCAACCGAAAAGTAAAGAATCGATACTTTCGGAAGTGCAGAGAGTCCCCTGATGTCAAATTCTGTTTCCGTCGTATGCTTTTTTGCCGGAGTTTCATACAGGAAAACATCTCCGTCGCGGACGATGCCGATCGCCCCCATTTCGCCTGCGGACATGGCCGTCACGCTGTAAGTGCTTGTCTTGGTCACGGAACGTGCAGCATAGATCCGGTCAGAAAAAACAATAAGCACGCCTTTTCCGGCTGCATCATCCGATGCTGCAACGCAGACAGCCTCGTAGAGATTCATCAGCCCGTCTGCTGAAATCGAAGTCGCCGGCCGCATGGATCCGGTCAGTACGATGGGTTTGTCTGTCTTTACGGTCAGGTTCAGAAAATAGGCGGTTTCCTCCATGGTATCCGTTCCATGCGTGATGACAAACCCCTTGACATCAGGATCCTCTGCCAGTTCATTGATCGTATTGACCAGCGAAAACCATACCTCTGCCGTCATGTCATCCGAATTGAGATTACAGACCTGAATGGCTTCGATCCGGGCAGCATCGGCCAGTTCAGGCACTTCTGAGAGAAGCTCCCCGACGGACAGGGTGCCCGGCTGATATCCGGCCGTTTTCCCCTCTTCTCCTACACCGGCAATCGTCCCTCCGGTTGCAAGAACGACCACTTTCGGCTTGTTTTCCGGACCGGTCTCCCCACCGGCTTCCTCTGCCATGGCAGGAATGAAAAAGAGCATCATCATGAAACACATAGCAAGCGATCTGATTCTTTTCATTCACTTTCCCTCCTCATTTTCCGGAATGGCCCTCAGCCCTTCGGCATCCCGCCCGGAACGCTGATCCGATTCCCGCTGCCATCCTTCTGCCGCATCTGAAACACAGCATCTTCCATCTTATTGCTTCCGGAGATGTGTCCCCTTTCTGCTGCCTGTTTCCGCTCAGAAAAGCAGCCGGCAGATAAAGCCTGTTCCGGCATACCGATGGATACAGACTGAATGCAGAAATGCGCCTCTGAATTTCCCTGGTGACGACTTCGGCATCACGACGCAGTTCCCTGTCCGTCTTCTGTCACAGTTCCTGTTCAGAGTCAGATCGCAGGATTCCCGAATCCATACATGTGAAATGCTATATTACCTTTATTGTTTTGTCAATTCTTTCCGTGATGCTTTTCCTGAGGAAGTGCAGGAAGTGCAGTTAAATCCCTGCCCTCAGCTCCGGACGGTCCGGTAAGCCCCTTCAGGGTCTGACCGGATTCAGATGACTGTCCTTTTCCTCCTGAGGACGACCGGTTTCGCGGCGGCACTCCTGTTCCTTTCTGCAGAAATTACGCTTTCCGGAGTACAGGAAAAGCCCCTGCAGCATAAAGCTTCTGTGGAAAAAATCCGTACTTGAGCAGTGCAGAAGCGGAAGGTATCCGAAAAAACGGGTGCCTCCTTTCCCGAAACATCCCCTTCAGAAAACGATGCGGAAGAATCAGGCAGAGTTCCCTGTCAGACCGGATTCGATTCCATTGCCCGCAGGTCGGATCATCGTCGTAATCCGGTCACGGGTTTCTTTCCTGATTCCCCTGCATGCCTTTACCGTCATTCAGGGCAGTTCCGAAGAAAAAAGCTCCTTCCCTCCGAGTTTCCCGTCCGGCAGCTGCATATCCGGATTCTTTTACAGACGAGAAACTCCGGATATGCCGGAATCTGTCTGACGCTGTCCGGTGATTGGCCGTTCCAGCAGACAGCCAATCCGAATATAAAAGCAGAGGCCGTTTCCGGAGCTGCCCGAATCCGGACCTTTGGATGCGCGTCCAGTGACTGTCTCCGGATTGCACACACGTTCTGAAGTGCCCTTTTCCGGGGCGTCTCCCGCTCAGGTTTCATGAAATTCCCTGCCCGCCGGCATCCCGGTTCCGCATTTTCCCTGATGTACGAATCACTTTGACACTGCTCTCTGTTTGCCGGCCTGCTCTGTTTCAGGAGCGTCGCAGGCAGTGCATTCGTTAACGGTTTGTCTCTGTGTTCCGGGAAATGCAGTCACTTAACCGTTCATGTGCTGCATCATCCGGATCAGCTTTTTAAGCTGTCCCGGATAATTCTTCTTCTCCTCTGCCGCCGTATCAAAGACGACCCGTTTCGGTCCTTCATGAACGCTCTTTTCTGAACGCTCCGGCGGCATTCCGGTTTTATTTTCTGCCAGCCCGGTTTCAAAGCGTTCCCTCTCCACATCCGGCAAAATCCCTTTTGGAGCAGAATCCGGCTTCTTACAGAGTGATCCGGACGAATGCGTCCCGGACCTGCAGACGTTCAGGCCGCATCATGCCTGCAGCTGTCTGGAAGAACATCCCGTGGAGGCAGGGACGCTGAATGTACCTGCGGTCTTTTCCGCAGGATTCCTGATCCGCAGAATGATCCGAAGAACATCTCTGACCGGTCCCGGTGTCTGCCAAAGCCGACGGCATGAAAAGGGGTTTGAACAGGTTCAGGTTCCGGAAGACTTTGCCTCTCTGCCCGGGAAACAGATGAGGCCTCTGCTGCCGTCACCGGAAATCTGCATCCGGACGACCGAAGGATTTCCGAATCACGTCACGGAAAACGTTTATCCTGTTCCTCGGAAAGCAGAATGCATCGGGAAATTCAAAAGCATGCATTGCCCGATAAGGTGCCCAAAGGGCGGTGGAAAAGTGAACGGGAATCCGATACAATGATTCGGACAGAAATGATTGTTATGCAAAGGGTTTCTAAGCCATTTCAGCTGCAAATCTACCCGGGAACTCAAATTTACATGACAGAAACCGCCGAACCGGACAGGGGCACTTTCCCCCGTCAAGTCCGACGGTTATCCATGTGCGCCTTTATGCAGGCGGTTTATATATCGAATAAACCAATGAAGAAAGGAGGTTAAGCCTACCATTTCAACACCGTGTAGAACCCTCCTTTTATCAGGATCACGTTGAGTTTGTCGGATAATGTCATGGCATACCTGTTTAACCTTTCTCACCTTTTTTAATAAGAAACCCATACAATA
>CACXHF010000061.1 GCA_902767305.1 uncultured Eubacteriales bacterium | reverse complement strand
GTTGCTGTTCTTGCAAGCCGGTCAAGTTTAGTAACGATCAGGGTATCACCTTTAACCAGTTTCTTTCTGAGTTTGTCAAACTCAGGTCTGTCCATCTTTGTACCAGTATAGCTGTCTTTATAGATCTCTGTAGCACCAGCTTCTTTCAGACGTGCTGTCTGATCGTCCAGCGAGTTGCCATTCTTCATTTGTTTGACAGTGGAGACTCGTGCATATCCGTAAGTTATTGGTAAGCGGTGTTTATTCCGTACATAGCTATCATTGCGATTCAGTGCTAGAATAACATAAGATGTGCAGCTATAGCCTAACAAATGACTATTCTTGTTTTTTATAAGAAATGTGTCATCCTCTCAGCAATCACAAATCCCGTCAACCTGGATGCCATCCAAGGTGACGGGATTTTTCTTGTGTCGCATCATTGTCGATCTGATTCCTCTTCAGTTGGTTTTACTTCAGGTAGATCAGCGAAACGAGTAGAACCAGCATACAACACAATACATTCCGGCATGCTCCCTGATATATTGGAGTTACTTGAAAATTTGAATATTTTTCCTCCAATACCCTTGACAAAATATTGGAATTACCTTATAATAGTAACATCAATTTTGAAGAAAGGGAGGAAGAGGCCATGCCCTCGATTGTGAAATATAAGAATCCTAAAAAGGGAATTACGGTGGTATATGAGTCAACCTCTCACTACGACCCTGTAACCAAGAAATCCAGACCAACTAAGAAATACATAGGCACCTATAATGAAGAGACTGGTGAGATTATTCCTTCGTCCGGAAAACGAGGACGCGTCAAAGGCTCAAAAAACAAGAAAAAGGAAGTAACGGCCAAGAGCACCGAATTGACCTATCAATCAATGTATGAGGAAGCAATGAAGACTGTTTCAGGCCAGAAGGAAACAATTGAAAGGCTTAATCATCAACTGGAGAAGTATGAGGCAGTTATGCAAAAACTGGCTCAGGTCTTAAAAGAACTTGACGCATCGCAGGATCAAAATCCTTGAGAATGGAGAAATGCCGGCCATGAGCACTTTCACTGCAGAAATGAAACCCCGTCTTCTTGAATTATCGAAAGAGGAGCTTATTGCTTATCTGCTTACTCTTTCACAGGATTTTGAAACACTACAGGTGAATTTCGCAGCTCTGCAGATGAAGTATGATCAGCAGAGCAAGGATATGACCGCTATGGGCCGGCAGTATGCAAACGTCGAAAAAAAGAATCAGGATCTTTCCTGTGAGCTTGAAGCCGTAAAAAAGGCACTCAGGCATGAAATCGAGAAAAACAGCGTTTTAACCCGCGCCATGTTTGACTCCAGGGCGGAAACAATGCCTGATATGAATGATGACGCTTCAAGCGCAGAAAGCGGACAGGATGCTCAGACCGAAGCAGAGAAAAGCAGCGAGACGGACGGGGATGCTGTCGATTTTTCCACCACGAATGAAGGCGTTTCAAGCGATATTGCCTCCACTGAGAGTGATGAGAGTTCATCATCTGCAGACGCTTCCTCGCCGAAAAACGACAATGAAGAACAGGAGGCATCTGCCGGCTCAGATCAGAAGAACGTGGGTTCATCCGGGCACGGCAAAAAGGAAGATGGACGGCACACAGGGAATCGCGGCCCGAAGAAGAACAAACTGAGGGATTTCATGAAATCAGCCCCTTCTCAGGACGTATATCATATCGACGCGGCCATGATTGCAGAACTGGATGCCAGATATGGGGAAAACAATTGGAGAATCATGAAATACGAATGTACATCACATCTGGAAACCATTCCAAAGGCAATTTATGTCAGGAATGATTACTGCCCTGTTATCGAAGTGCTGGAAGACGGCATGAAAACGCTGATCCGGACCGGGGAATGTCCCTTCTTCTATCCTCACAGCGTGATCTCCCCCAGTTTCTTTGCCTCAATTGTCACGGAGAAATGCTGCCTTTCTATACCTTTGTATCGCCAGTCTTCCTTCATGAAGTCTCTCCTGGGGGATGCATTGGAGCGTTCCAGCATGTCCAGAGCCCTCATAAAAGGTTCTGAGGGTTTTGCATTGCCGGTCTACGAGTATATTCGCGAACGTTTGATCCAACTGGAATACTCACAAAGTGATGAAACATACCTTAATGTGCTTGAAAATGGCACAACCCGTCACTTGAGCTATCTGTGGTGTCATGTATCAGGCGAACTCCGCCCTGAAGACCCTCGTATCGCGTTCTTTGCTTTTGAGAAGACCAGAAACGCGGACCATTTGAGGAATCTGTTTTCCGAATCCTTTCTCAAGGTTCTCTCATCAGATGCATATGCAGGTTACGGCGTTTTGAGCAGGGAAACAGATGCAGTTACCATTTCCAACTGCTGGACGCACTGCCGGCGTCCTGTCTACCAGGCTTTTCGTCTCCTGATTGACGTTGCAGGCATCACGGATGAGAATATGCTGCAGGATACCTGCGAGTATAAGCTGCTCCATCTCATCTCGAAAATGTACGATTTGGATACACCCTTGAAATCGGTGGATCCTGAAACAAGAAAGAATGCCCGTCAGACCACAATTAAGCCTCTGGCCGATGAATTCTTTGACCTTGCGAAGAAGATGGACGTTGAGGATCCCACACTGTCATATAAGATGAAGGAAGCTTTGGTTTATATCAGAAACCAGGAATCTGCTCTGCGTGTATTTCTGGATGACCCCTTTGTGCCGATTGACAACAGCTACACCTTATCCGAACAAAATACTTATCCGAAGATTCTAACCAAAGAACTTGGAAATAAATGCTTCTCCAGTAAGACTCTTCGGATAAAATAC
>CACXHF010000060.1 GCA_902767305.1 uncultured Eubacteriales bacterium | reverse complement strand
TCGGGAAACCCGGCCTCCTTTTCCAGTCATATGAGAGGTGAACGCTTTGAATAACATTTTCGTCCGGCACAAATGGGATCCCTATCTCTGGATTCTCCCCAGTGTCCTTCTGATGCTGATTTTTGTTGTTTTTCCCATCTGTATCGTATTCCGCCTTGCTTTCAGCGAGATCAGCCGGGCCGGTGTCGTCGGAGACTTTATCGGTCTTGGCAACTTTATCAGCGCAGTTTCTGCCCCTGTTTTCCCCACCGTCATGCTGAACACCCTGATCTGGGTTGTTTCTGTTGTCGGTCTCTCCACCCTGATCGGTTTTACCGCCGCCATGGTGCTCAATCAGCCGTTTATCGGGCGGAAAATTGCCCGTTCCATTATGGTTTTCCCCTGGGCAGCTTCCCTGGTCATTCAGGCCTCTGTCTGGAATTACATCATCAAAATGGAATACGGCAACCTGAACAATATTCTGTTGAATTTCGGCATTATCCGAAACGCCATTAACTGGCGTGCCACCTATCAGATTGAATTTATCTGGGAATGCGCGATCGGCATCATCGTAACCATTCCCTTTGTCACGTTCACCGTACTCTCCGGCCTGCAGTCGATTGATCCTGCCTATTATGAAGCCGCCACCGTTGATGGCGCCTCTTTTCGGCAGAAGCTGTTCCGCATTACCCTTCCTCTTGTCCGGCCGTCTCTGACCGTCAGTACGGTGCTCAATATAATCTACGTCTTCAATTCCTTTCCGATTATCTACACCATTACCAAAGGTGCACCAGCCAACAAAACGGACACCATGGTAACCTACCTGTATATGCTGGCTTTTTATGACCAGAAAAAAGGACCGGCAACCGCACTCTCCGTTATCGGTTTCCTCATTCTCTGTCTTGCCTCCAGCATTTACATGATTGTCACCATGCGAAAGGAGGAAGCCCTTTGATGAAAAAACGCGGGCTCACTGCCTCCATCTGTCTGATCTGCTTTCTGTTTCTCCTGCTGATTCTGACCCTCCCGATGTTCCGGTTTCAGACAGCGCTTTACACCAAGCGGTCCGCAAACACCTTCGTGGGGGACGAAAAGTACAATGCTGTCCGTGCGGAAATCGAAGCTGAGGCCGCTGCCTACCGCGAAAAGGGCATTGAGACCACCATTTCCGAACAGGTGACCGAACGGACAAACAGCAAGGGAAAGAAAACCTCCATGGTCGCATTTTACCTGATATCCGATGACAGTCGAACCGGCTGGCAGATTTTCTCCTCTTCGCTGCCCTGCAGAGAGAATCTCCGCCTGATTCTCCTTCTGTTCCCTGCACTGCTCCTTTTCCTGACGGCGGGCATTCTGTCCATCCGTGATGTAAGGGTTCGGAAGTTTTCTCTCTTTCAGCGCATCCTGATGGATCTTCCGATCCTCCTCTCTGTGCTTCTACTGGTCTGTGTTCCCGTCTTCGCTCTTTCCCTCAGTCTGAACCTGGGGCGGAACATTACCCTGGCACTGGCCGGAAATCTGCCTGAAAGCAAAACAGCGGCTCTTTTTGCTTCCCTGGATCAGCTCCTGTACAGGGGTGCCGCCGGGGACCAGCTGCCCGAAATGCTTGGAACCTTTTCCGCCAGACTGAACCCTTCTTTCTGGCTTCTTCTTCCCACCGTGTTTATTCCCCTTCTCTGTACGCTCAAACTGCGTTTCGGACAGATCCGGCAGCCGCTCCTTCGTCTTCTTCTTTATGCATCGGTTCTGGCGTTCTCCCTGTTTATTCTTTATCCGTTCTTTGTCATGTTCATCACCGCATTTCGCAGCAATGCTGAAACGACGGACATGTATTTCCTCCATATCCTGCCCACAAAATGGATCTGGTCGAACCTCAGGGATACGCTTGACCGCGGCGTTCTGCGTTACCTGAGCAATTCCCTGCTGATTGCAGGCGGTGCCACCGTCATTGCCATGGTCTGCGGCATTCCCGCCGCCTATGCAATGGCCCGTATGACCTTCAAGGCAAAAAAAGCCTATCTTGGCTTCATCATTATGAGCCAGATGTTCTCCCCCGTCGTCCTCCTGGTCGGGATTTCGCGCCTGATGAACACCTTTCATCTGAACGATTCACTGATCGGGCTGATGTTCATCAACGCTGCCTTTAATCAGGCGTTTGCCATCTGGCTGCTCCGCGGCGCCTTCGTCTCCATCTCCTCTGAAATGGAGCAGGCTGCCTTTATTGACGGCTGTACCACGCTCAGTGCCCTTCTCCGGATTCTGATCCCGATTGCCAGTCCGGGGATCGTGACGACCCTCATATTCGTTTTCATCAACTCGTGGAATGAATATACCATCTCCACCGTTCTCATTTCCACGCAGACGAACCGGCCGATTACCGTCGGCATCACACAGTTTTCAAGCTTTAACATGATCGAATGGCAGTATCTGTTTGCAGCGGCTCTTCTGGCAACTGTTCCCGTTGTCATTCTCTTCATGCTGATCGAAAAGCATCTTGCTGCCGGTCTGACCTCCGGCGGCGTCAAAGGCTGAGCACGGCAAAAGCTCCGTATTCCTGCAGGAATACGGAGTTTTTCGTATCAGATATTGAGGAAAACCAGTGCCGCTGCAATTAGTGCCATGGCGGCAATATGACGCCTCTCCAGCCGCTCTCTGAACAGCAGCGTCCCTGCCATCGTCGTCAGCGCAATGGTACCGCAGGAAAAGAGCGGATAGGCCGTACTGGCCGGAACCGTCCCCAGCGCGGCCAGGAGAAACAGAGAGGAAAAGTAATTGGGTATTCCCAGCAGAAAACCAAAGAGAAGTTCCCGCCTGTCAGGAATCTGCCGGGCCAGAACACAGGGCCCCGAGCACAGCAAAAACGCAAATCCGAAAATGAAGAACAGAAACAGTCCCTCCTGCTCCGGTTTTCCATAGGCATTGTAAAACTTGCTGAGCCCGTCTGCCAAGCCCCCAGCAATCATCAGACTGACCAGCGGCAGAACTTTCATTTGCTCCCGGCCTCCCTGCATCCCAGAAAGAACCAGAATGGCCAGAACCGTCAGTGCGATTCCTGACAGCTTAAAAAGCGTCGGACTTTCACCAAACAGGACAAACCCCAGCACTGTCGGAACTGTCACTCCCAGCTTCATGAATGCCGAGGAAAGCGAAATTCCATTTTCACGTACATTTTTCTGGAGGAGAAGAAAGCTTGTCAGATAGAGGATCCCGCCAATCAGTCCAAATCCTGCGGCAATTCCCAGTCCTTCCGCCGGAGTTTCCGACCTTCGGAGAAAGATAAGGGCAATCCCCATACACGTAAGATAGTTCACCGCCAGCAGCTGCTTCCTGGTTTCCGACTGTCCGCTTCCAATCCGCATCAGAACAGAAACCAGTGTGCTTGAAAGAATCGCAAGAATCAGATAGAGCAAGTTTTCCGTCCTCCTGAACGTGTATCCGTTAATGGCTGTCAAAGAGCCTGCAAGCCGGCTTCTTCGTCCGCATAATCCCCATGCCTTCCCGTTTCAGCTTTTCAGCGGCGACTGTCCGCACGGAGATCCTCCTTCTCAGATCCGGAACAGGCAGTCATTCCTGCCCGTCCTCGTCCAGTCTTTCATCACTGGAAAGCCAGATATTGTATCTTGCCTGCGCTTCCAGGCTCTTTTTTCGTTCTTTCCACGCATCCACATCCGAACAGATCGCCAGCATTTCATCCACCAGCATTTCCTCGCTTGCAGGACGAACGCCTGTTACATAGGCATACATCCGGTCCATCGCCCTGGGGCTTTTCAGCTGTCCGGCAATGACCGTTCCCATCTCCCTTGAAAAGCCAAGCGCCGTAATTGAATTGACAAGCCGATCCCTTGACTGAATCCAGATCTTCTGCTTTTCCGTCAATCTTTCTCTCTCCTTTTTCCCCTTTCGGGACTTTCCCCGGGTCCGCCTGACCCTCTTCCGGATTCCCCGTCGGCAGCTGAATCCCAGCTGAACAGGCAGCTCTCTTTACCGGATCAGCCACACCGCTTTCAGCAGAGCAGAATCCAGGGAATCCCGCCGGATCCTTGCACAACACCCGTACTGCAGAATTCCGCCTGTCTGCCAGGCCATCCCTGTCCGGATATATCCGGATACTGTTCACCCTTTCTCACAGGGTTTCATACGCATCGCAGACTTCCTTTGCAGGACCGAACATTTGGACCTTCCCCTGATGAAGCCATACTACCCTGCTGCACATCTGCCGGATCTGCGGCAGGGTGTGGGATACAAACAGTACTGTTGTTCCGCCGCTCATCAGTTCCATCATTCGGGCAAAACTCTTCTGCTGAAACTCTGCATCTCCTACTGAAAGCACTTCGTCGACAATCAGGATTTCCGGCTTCACGACCGTAGCGATGGAGAACGCCAGGCGTGCAATCATGCCTGAGGAGTAATTCCGCAATGGCACATCCATGAACGGCCCGATTTCAGAGAATTCCACTATCTCCTCATATTTCTCATTGATGAATTTCTCCGTATACCCCAGAATGGCGCCATTGATATAGACGTTCTCACGCCCTGTCATGTCCATGTCGAACCCGCTGCCCAGTTCCAGCATCGGCGCAACGTTTCCGCGGACAAGCACACTGCCTTCTGTCGGCTTCAGGATTCCCGAAATGATCTTGAGTATGGTGCTCTTTCCCGCGCCGTTCCTGCCGATCAATCCGACGACTTCGCCCCGCCGGACATCAAAACTGACCTGATGAAGTGCCTCGAACTCCCTGTATTCAATTTCCCGGCGAAGGCGTTTGACAAAATACTCCTTGATACTCCTGACTCTGTCATTCGCCATGCGGAAACGCATGGATACATTACTGATCTGAATGATCCTGTCCCGGTCATCTCCCTGAGCCGCTGCAGGACAGTCTGACGCAGCTCCCATCTGCGTATCAATGGTTGTGTTCATTCCAGCCTCCTTACAGGTACAGGATAAACCTGTCCTGGTACTTTCTGAATACTGCAGTGCCCAATAACAGGGTTATTCCGGCGGAAACAATGCATTTCAGGTACATCATCGGCTCCGGAGAAACCCCGCCTATGATCGAGGTCCTGGCAAATGTGATATACAGGTAAAGCGGATTCATCCGATAGATGCCAAGCATATTCTGCGGGATAATGCTTTCCGGATAAAAAATCGGTGTCAGATACATCCAGATCATGCTGATGACATTCCACAGAAACTGCGTATCCTGAAAAAAAGTCATGGATGTCGTCAGCAGCAGACTCAGACCGGTAATGAATCCCAGAAAACACAGTACATCAAACAGGATCAGAAAGAAAGAGGCATGAAGGCCGGTTCCCGTCAGGATGATTACAAGCGTCAGCGGGATGAACGCCAGGAAAAAGTTGATCGTCGAAGAAGCAACCCGTGAAACCGGATAAATGTATTTGGGCACATACACTTTCTTGATCAGAGAGGCATTACCAAGAATGGAGGTCATTCCCATGCTGACTGCTTCACTGAAAAAATTGAAAAAGACGATGCCCGTCAGCAGATACACCGGATAATTTCTGATATCGGACTTGAACAGCGTTGAAAAAACGATATACTGAACTGCCATCGTCAGAAGCGGGTTAAGGAAGCTCCACAGCATTCCCAGTATGGACCGCTTATATTTGGCCTTGAAATCCCGTGAAACGAGCTGACGGAGCAGAAAATCATATTTTGTCAGCAGTGTACATACGACCACCAGCGGATTCATTTTTCCCTGCCTGGCCTGACTCCACCAGTGCATGCCCAGCAGCACAGTCAGCAGGAACACTCCGGCCACGATGAACCAGTACACTCTGTAAAATCCGATCTCGTTGACACCCTCGATCCGGACACATAACATTCCCTGTCCGGTTTCGCCATTCACCAGACACCGCTCCTCCGCCGCTACCTCCCGGATAACATCAAGACGTCCGGTTAAAATCCCGTTCCCGGAATACAGCGTCAGTGAAGCGCCCGGCTGACATCCCTGTGCCGATACCGCAAGAAACAGGGTTTTCCCTTTCTGACCGACCAGCGGCTCGGACAGCTCGATTGCCGTGTATTGTCCGTTATCAAACCGGTTGATTTCAAAGGAATTGCGTACCAGGTTTTCGCCGTTCAGTTCCCTGAAATCCAGCAGCATTGTTCCGGCGTTTTCCCGATCGTATGTACCTGCAATCAGATATACTCTTTCCACTTTATCCGCCGGAATCACCGTGCGCTGCAGGATTTCCGTTCCGTCCACCAGCTCGCCCAGTGCATATGCAGGCGACAGGGCCTCAGTGGTTACCGTCTGGTAGCGAAACTGCGGATACGCAACCGCATAGATTATCCCAGCCAGGAGCAAAAAAAGCGCCAGAAAGCAAAACAACAGTTTTTTGGATCTTGCAAAATCCATCCAGCTGACATCCTTTCGTTTTGAACAGTTTCCTCTGCCTGTACACGACAGGGAACATTTCTCCCAAAACAGAACTATACCGTACCCGAAGATTTCATTCAGGTACGGTGTTGATCTTAGAGTGAGGATAAAACACACTTTCAGAAACACCCGAATGAACATCTGAATGCCCTGCACAGGGCGGAATCCTCTGAAAAAAGATGGACGCGATGTTTCTTTTCGGTTTATCGGACATCCGCGCAGTCTGTCCCTTCAGAAAGGGGAAAAACTGCTGAAGACAGAATATGATTATACTTGCTGCTGCAGAATTCTTCAAGCGTCCGGACAGATTTCCGGTCGAACATTTTCCGTGTATTCCGTGTTCACGGTCAGGTTCCTCTCTCTGCTCTCTGTCTGCTCCACCGAACAGTTTCTCTGCGGAACTCCCTGCAGCAGCAGGAGTTTCGTTTTTCAGCCCGAAGAACCTCCGGAAAATAATTGTCAGACCGGACATTCTCTCTGTATCCACCTTTACATCCCATGAGTCGGGCATTATAATGGCATCCGGAATGAATCCTGTCCGTTTCCGTCACCACTCTGCAAAAACAGGTGGACGCCATTGGAAGCGGTATGCCGTACATCTGATAAGGAGGCTTTCATGTACCGTTACGAAACACATCTGCATACCGTCGAATCAAGTGCCTGCGCCACAACCCCAGGCAGTGAATATCCCGCCATCTTCAAATCCAGAGGTTATGACGGCATCTTCATCACCGATCATTTCTTTCATGGGAACACCCGCCCTTCCCGGGAGCTTCCCTGGCCGGAATACGTAGATGCCTATACCAGAGGATATGAGGAAGCCAGAAAGGCCGGGGATGCCATCGGATTCAAGGTTTTTTTCGGCATTGAGGAAAACTTTGACGGCGATGAATTTCTGATCTACGGCGTCGGCAAAGACTTTCTTCTCGCACATCCGGAAATTCCCCACTGGACCCGGGAACAGATGATCACCTGGGTTCATGAAGCAGGCGGTGCAGTGATTCAGGCACATCCTTTTCGTGACCGTCCCTATATAAAGATGATTCACCTCTATCCCGAGAACATTGAGGGCATTGAAGGCATCAATACCGCAAACAGTCCCAACGACAATCTGGCAGCGCTGTGCTATGCTCTTCGATACCACCTTCTGATTCAGGCAGGCTCAGATACGCACCACAGCAAAACGATCGGGGATATGAACGGCGGAATTCTCTGTGAGGAGCCCATCCTCTCCTCTGCTGATTACGCCCGGCGTCTGCGTTCCGGAGAGAAACCCTTCATTTTTTATCCGGATGCAATGTTTGAATCCATGAACAGCGTCCTCGTCCAACTCCCTGCTGAAATCCGCAGAGATGGGCGCTGGGAGTCTCTGTCGCCGGAAGAACTCCAGGAATGGATTCTTAACGCCGGCGCATCCGCCGACGATCTGTCCGGCCGGCCGGAGGAAGTCGTTCATCGGCTTGTTGAGCAGCTTTGCAGCCGGCAGACCGTCCGTCATCCGGCATCCCGGTAATTACATCGGAAGAACAACGTTTGCTCCGGACGGGCAAAATGGCAGGACTTTTCCTGCTGAGCCCTGTTCGGATGTCTGCTCATCTGTCTTTTCAGCACTTTCTCTCCAGAAAGAGGGAATCCGGCACTTCCGGATTCCCTCTTTTCTGTTCCGTATCCGATGCTGCACAGATCTGTGCCGCATTCTGATTCTCAGTTCAGCATTTCCAGCATCTGAGCCGCATTCTCTTTTGCTTTAACCGCTCCGAGTGCCCTGCAAATGATGCCGGATTCATCAATCAGGTAGGTGGAGCGGATCAGTCCTTTCCCAGGCTGACCGTCCTTATCCCGCTTCTGTACATCATAAGCCCGGATTACTTCCATTTCCGGATCTGACAGCAGCGTAAACGGCAGTCCATATTTTTC
Source organism: uncultured Eubacteriales bacterium (assembly GCA_902767305.1). Lineage (GTDB taxonomy): Bacteria > Bacillota > Clostridia > Christensenellales > Aristaeellaceae > Ventricola. The sequence continues at coordinate 1,541 of CACXHF010000060.1, read as the reverse complement.
TTCAAAACGTTTGTGTGATTTCACACTGTCTTTGCTGACACCGAGGATAACTGCTCCTTTTTCGCGGAACTGCGGATATAGTTCTCCAAAGGAACATGCCTGTGCCGTACATCCGCTGGTCATATCCTTCGGGTAAAAGTAAAGAATGACCTTCTGTCCCCTGTACGCAGACAGGCTGTGCATTTCCCCATCCTGATCCGGCAATGTAAATTCCGGTGCTTTCATTCCAACCTCAAGCATTCTGTTCCTCCTGTTTATTCCTATTCCGATCGTCTGCCGTCTCATTACAGACCATCGATTTCTGTCCGCAATGCATCATCCTCACATGGCTTTTCATAAAAGACGCGCTCTCTGTCCTCCAGCGACTGAAATGCTTCGTAATATCTCAGTCCAAAAATCCGCTGAGCACAGGCAGTAAAATGCAGATGATCCGGTTTTCCCTGAAGCCCCTCTGCCGATGCAAACCCGGCCATCGGATGCGAATCCGCAAAAAGCTTCAGCTGTTGATTCACGGACCGATACCACTGTTTTTCCTCTTCCAGTTCCGAAAGGAAATCTCCCAGCCCGCCCACGATGAACGGAACCTCTTTCAGATTCAGTACACCTGTAAGCGCATCATAAAACGCATTCAGCCTTTCCAGATAGAATGCACATCGGTCAGCCTTACAGTCCGACTCTCCCTGATGCCACAGAATTCCCGCAATGGTGGAGGTTCGCTCCGCCAGTTTTGTCTGATAAACCGCATGATCAAACAGAAGGCTCCCTTCCTTCCACTGTTCAATCTGTGTCCCGCCGTCTGCACAGGGAATCAGGCCGACAGATACCCCGTGATCCCTCTGGTAGGCATCGGCAAAACTCTCCGCCATGGAAATCCCCGAAAACGGCCGGTCGGGGTTAACCGGGGTAAAGAAGGGCTGCCACCGCCCATTACGAAGAACCTTCAGTCCGAGATTCCGAATGGGCTCCACATCCCCGATACTGCCCCGGCCGGCCATGTTGGACTGACCGATCATCAGGAAGGAATGGATCATTGTCATCACTGTCCCCTTTCTCACGTATATTCAGGCGTCGGATTGTCCGGTCCGCTGATCCTGCGGGGCTGAATCCGATCGCTGCCCTGCCATTATATCATTCACCTGTCCGGCGTTCAATGTGAACCCATTGCTGTTTCCCCGGTTACCGGAATAGCTGTTCCAGTCTTTTCTGTCCGGGGACGTCTGTGCCCGAAACTGGCGAAAATCACAGAATGAACACCTCATTGAAAAGAGGCATGTCCGTTCACTGACGGAATAAAAATGAACGGAAGCTGCTTCCGTTCTTTTTTCGGTTTCAGAGAGATCTGCCGGTCTTTCCCCGACTGTTTTCCCGGAAAGAATCGATTATTTTTTCATCAGCGCTGCCCCGGCATTCCATGCTTTTCCGACCTTTTTTCCCGTGGTGTAATAGCCATTCTGGAATTGATCGAACATCAGCGCATTCAGTTTCAACGGATCCACTTTGTTCTTTTCATTCAGAACAGACTCCTCTGCCTTCACATTTAC
>CACXHF010000059.1 GCA_902767305.1 uncultured Eubacteriales bacterium | reverse complement strand
TACCGCCGCCGGTCTGCGCATTGCCGGCCTCCTCATCGGTCCCGCCCACAGTCTGCACATTTCCGGCATTCTCACCCTGCCCGGCATATGTCTGCACACTTCCGGGATTTCCATCGTCCTCACCGCCGGCCTGCCCGTCATCATCATCCTCATCAAATTCCGGGCCTGTCCGTGCATCCCCGGCATCCTCGTCTGCGCATTTATTGCCCAGCCGGGCATTGCTCCAGCGCATTTCTGCCGCTTTCTGGGCACGTTCCTTTCTGCCGGATGCAGCCTCATCATACTTCTGCAGGTTGATTTCCACTTTCCGCTGCAGGAAACGATACGCCACAACCTGTGCCTGGGAGAATTCTTTCATCTCTGCTTCCACACCCGAGGCGGCATACTTCGTCAGTGCACAAATCACTGCGAATGCTTCACCTCCGAGCGTTTCGTTTAAAATCTGCATGTCATCATCATAAAAAACCGCACCAATCATCTTATCACGCATTTCCGCACCTCTTCTTGACTGTTACGATAACCGATCTGCCGGTTCAGTTTTCCGGGAAAAGCTTCGCTGCTTCCATACAGAGAATTCCGCTCTCTGTCCCCCGGACATTGGGTTCACATCCTTGACCCCTGTGAAATCAGTCCCCGCTTTTTTCGCTCCATTCCCTTTTTCAGCCTGCATTTGTCCGGCTGCCGCTTACTCCGGTTTCTCCCGCAGGGATCTGCTTCCCTGCGGAATTCCAGACCGGCAATCCCATGTCCATGCGCGGAGCACCTCCGGCTGACCATTTTTCACTTTTCCGTACTGTCCGTTTCATGTCCCTGTTTCCGATCTGTCCAAAGCACTTCCTGTTGTCTTTCCTGCAAATTTCTGCAAAAACCGTCCTTTGCACCCTGTGCAGTGCATCTGCCCAACAGCCTGCAGTTATCCGTCCGGCTTGATTCCTGCGTTCCATTTTTCCGTTAATCCATTCTTGTTTCCGCATCTCAGAAGGGAAGATCATCGCCGTCAACCGACGTCGGAAGGAATTCCTGTGCAGATGAGTTCTCCTGCACGGCCGGCGGCATTTTTCCCCCTGCAAGTGTCTTCCTGGCCGGGATACTGAATTCTCCGCGGCGAATGCACTCTACCGTTCTGGCTGCACACGGTTTCAGTCCCGTCCGGATGCTTTGGTCACCGGCCTCGTATTCTTCCTCCCGGAACAGCAATCCAACCTTTTTTCCTTTGAACACCTCCGGGTTCAGCGGCCAGACGATTCTGAATCTGTCATTCGATTTTTCAAGGCACACCAGCAGTCCCTTGAATACCGGGTTTGTCAGGCCTTCGCCTGTATAGGGAAAGATGTTGTATACGCCCCGCCATCTGGCTGCCCTGCCGCCTGTCGTTTCTCTCGCCTTCTCCCGCCTGTACTGCTTTGCGTAATAGTCCTTATATTCCCCCTCGGCAATATCAAAGCTGACCGAAACCATCTGCACTCCGGTTTTCGGCGTAATGGTTTCCTCCATCTTCCTGATTTCACATACATATCCACCGACCGGAAGCCGCTTAAAATCACTGTCATAGGCCTGTGCCTGGTCATAATCTGCTGGTTTCTGCAACAACGCTCAACACTCCTTTTCTGGGCAGCGAACCGTTCTCCCGGCTGCGCTGCCAGTCATTTTCCATCCGAAATGAAAGCAGATCCCCTTTGTCTGGCAGATCCACTGTGCCCGGCATGCCTCTGTCCCTTTGCTCAACCGCCGGGACTGACCGGTTCGCCTCACCGACAGGCCCTGCCTGCGTATTTTCCGGGACTGCCTTCTCTTTCTGTTTCACCGGTCTCCAGATGGAAGCAAAAAAGCCGGACGCACAAAGCCAGAGGGTGCCAGACAGTTCTCTGCCGTTCCGGGCACATTTCCACCCGGGAACACAGCCTGCTTCCTCTCCTGACAGAATCCGGACAGGAATTCAGGTCGTCATTGCGTTCTGTCTGACATCCACCAGCCGTATGCATCCGGCGATGGGTCTGTTTCCTTTCCCGCCCTGGCTGGGAAAGAGCGGAAACAGAAAGTGATTCTTCTGACAAAGCTGCGAACCGTCCGCTCTCGGGGACGGTGCCCTCGTTTCTGAAGACACAGGGATTATACTGTTGCTGAATGTTGCACGTCTATTGTTGCAGGCCGTTGATACCTGTTAATTTCTGTTTTTTTCTGCTGCAAAATCAGAAAGGAATCTGAAATCAGGGGAAACGGAAGGGAAATTCTCCGCTCAAAGCGGCTTATCCGCATTGCGCCCCGATCAATTCCGTTCGTCAGAGAACAGCTCTCCGGTGGAGAAAAGATGGTGCGTACCTGCAGAGATTCGTGTACTTCGTTCCGTCTGTCTGTCAACGCAGACCAGGAATTCCATTTCCCCCCTGTCCGCCGGCAGTGGACGGTCGATGGATGTTTATTTCGGTTGATTTCGTTCATTTTGCCGGAAACGCTGCCTGACAGATTCCTGCTGCGAAGAGCCGTTCAAAGACTGAAGCTGCTCCGCCATCCGGCCTTTTTTGCCTGCTCAGTTCCGGAGGATCCGGTGAGGTTTGAGGGAAACCTTCCGGCAGAGGCAGTTTCACCTCGTCTGAACGTTTCTTTGTTCCTTTATGCCTGCCGCTTTTCCCGGACAAAGGCCCGGGGTATCCGCACAGAGAGACACTTTTTGCTGAAAACTGCTCATCCCGTTTTCTCCTCAGGCCGGTATTTCCCTTTGTTTCAGGCCCGACGGATGACCCGTCTTCTTCCATCCGAACTCTGCAGACAGACATCTGATGATCCCTGTACAACAGCCAGTTTCGTTACATTCTGAAACAGAAAGCAAACATTTTGTTCCAAATCCCCACATGATATGGAAATATCCAGAGATAAGTGCTATACTTGAACTTACATGTTTGATCCTTCTTTTCTTTCGCCAGAGCCAGTTCAGCTTTGCACAGGACAGAAAGATGTGCCACATTTCCTGCCCTTCCGAAGGAATGATCCGAACATGGCATGTTTTGTTTTATAAATAAACCGTTCTGAGCAGAACGGTGTTGAGACAACCGTCACTTTCACGATAAAAATGCGGTACAGCCGGCGGGAATCCACTGCGCCCGGCATCTCATACCGGCAGACAGATGCCGGACAGAGACCCGGGAAGGGAGCAGCCCTGACGCCGATCAGCAGTTTGTCCAGTCGTTTGCCCCGAGCCGAACGACTGACAACGCCCTAAAAAGGAGAAAACTTTGAATATCTTGTCATTTGTTCTGAGCGATTACATTATGTTCGCGGAACTCCTGGGACTTTGGATAATGCTGGAGTCCAGCGTTCATCTGGAAAAGAGAACCATCTCAGCCACACGCATGCTCATCCTTCTGATTTTTCTTGAAGCGGTGCTGAGTGCCTTTGAACAATGGACCCGGTTATTTGACCATCTTACCTTCGCCCGGATTCTCCTCACTCCAACCGTTTACCTGATTCATCCCCTGATTATGCTGGGTCTCATTGAAATGGCCGGAATGTGGAAGAAGCACCGAATGCTTCTTCTGACGCCGGTTCTGATCAGCGCCCCTCTGCTGTACACTTCCCAGTGGACTCACCTGATCTACTGGTTTTCCCCTGACAATACGTATAACAGATCCGCAGGCTTTTTGCGTTATTATCCATATTACCTCTTCCTGTTCTATATTTTCCTGTTTGTCACCGCGTTTACCATCCGATACGCCCGGTTCGGAACCTCTGAGCGGAAAGGCATCATGATCAGCATTTTCACTGCTACGCTCGGACTTCTCTACCATATTTTCATGAAAATCGAGATTGACTACAGCACGCTTTTCGCCTCGCTCCTGTTAATCTACTACCTGTCCGAGTATCTTCTGACGGCCAAGGAGGATCCTCTTACGCATCTTCTGAACCGGCAGTGCTATTATGCTGATTCTGAGCGACTGAAGGACCGGATTACTGCCGTGGTATCCGTTGACATGAATGACCTGAAAAAGATCAACGACTCTCAGGGACATGTGGCAGGCGATACCGCACTGATCACTGTGGCGGACAGTCTGACCAGTACCGGCCTGAAGAAAAAAATGGTCTACCGCATCGGCGGCGATGAGTTCGCGATCTTTTATCTGAACAGAACTGAGCAGGAGGTTCAGGCAGACATTGAAAAGATGCGGGAAAACCTGTCCAGAACCAAATATGAATGTGCGTTCGGCTTTGAAATGGTCAGCAAACAGAATATCAACGATTCCATCCTTGCAGCTGACAACAAAATGTACGCGAACAAGGCGGTTATGAAAGACAGCAACGAGCGCCGGATTGCCGCACACAAGGAAGCGACGATCCGCATCATGCACGAAGCCCTCGGCTCCGGCATGTGGGGCATGGAATTCGATGAAAACGGCAAAATGATTTCCGTGAACTGGAGTCCTGAATTCAGAAGGATGATCGGATACACGGATGAGAACGACTTCCCCAACAAACTGGAATCCTGGTCAGACCTGCTGCATCCGGATGACAGGGCCGCCGTCTTAAAAGAGTTCAACGATACCATCCGGGATTATTCCGGCCGTAAGAACTACGATGTGGAATACCGGCTGAAAGTCAAAAGCGGCAAATGGAAACGATTCCACGCCATCGGGCGGCTTCTGCGCCGGGATAACGGTGTTCCGCTCTCCTACGTCGGCATGTTCGTTGACATTTCCGATCATAAGACAGCCGCCTGAAGTTCTCCTTCGAGACCCTTTTCAGGAACTCCACCGCCTGAGGGCCGGAAAATCCTTGCCATATGGAGAACGTGCAGCTGCAAAAAAAGATGCCCGTTACCAGCTTTGAGGCTGATAACGGGCATCTTTCATTTATTCTCATTCCATGTCTTCCGCATCTTGTACAGTGCTTCAGGGCGGAATGAGACCGGCTTTGATAAAATCGTGAATAAAACCGTTCCGATAAACGGATCGATTTGCACAGGCAAGTCCCCTCTGCGCTCAGACAATGGCATACACCCGCTGCTCTCCGGCGCATGCAGAGGAATACGGAGGATGGATTTGCTGAAAGGAGGGGGCTGCAGCCTCCCAATGATGATGCACAAGATCTCCGTCGCGCCAAAGGTCATCCCAGAATCCGCACTTTCAGAGCAGCACCCACTGGTTTACCGGACGTTCATGCACCTTTGGCAGTCCACGCCCGGTTCAGCCCGCACCGTCAATCCTTTGCTGTTCCGGGAACACACACGCTTCCGGCTTTCCTCCATCGACCGAGCGATTGAGCATTCTCCTCACTCTTGCCGCCTCGCGCAAGCCCCGGCCTTTTTCAGAGGCCGTTCCACGCTCAGGCCATTTCCCCGGACGGAACCCAGGCTGTTCTGTGATTTTGCGCAGCTCCGCTTGACCGTCAGTTCATTGTAAGCAGCCGTCCTGGTT
>CACXHF010000058.1 GCA_902767305.1 uncultured Eubacteriales bacterium | reverse complement strand
TTATCAAATCGGATGTAATTGCTCCGAGACTAAACTAAACGACATTGAGAATTTTTGGTGATAATGCCTATTGTCTCAGATTCTAGTAACCATTATAATAGATACTAGATTCTGCGAGAAGGAATGATTGCTAAAAAATGAGTCCAGCTAATACAGAATTTCCTAAGCTAACACGCGAAGAAGTAATCGCTGAAGGAATTCAAATTCGAAAAAGGATAGTTGATGTACCACAAAAAAATGGGGATATTTATGTATATGAAAGAGAATGCTATTATGATAGCAGAGTTCGGTACGAACGTTCTCTTGGGCAAAGACTGATTGGAAAGAAGAACCCGGGCAACGATGAAATTAATCAAACAAGGCCTAAACGCAAAAGCGGAACTTCTCAAAATGAAACCGCAAATCAAAAAGTAAAATGCATTGAATCTCCTGGATCAGATGAAATATCAGCTGTGAAACTACATGTTGGTATGATGGACATCTTAGATCATTTAGCAAAAGAATCCGGAATTGATGAAGATGTTAAGAATAGCACTGATGTACCAACTGCATTAAAGATACTGTCAATTGCCCGATTTATGGTTAGTGATGACAGTCCAAGTCTGGCGAAAATTGAAGAATTTCAATATACGCATCTCCTTCCGTACGAAGACGGAATCAACAAAATCATATATCACAGGTTATTCAATGAAATCGGTAACGATGAAGAACTCAGGCAGGCATTCTTTTTAAAAAGAGTCGCACGAGAAAAAGATAAAACTGTCTATATAGCCTATGATTCGACTACTGAATCGACAGATTCGAGATGGCTGAAATCCGCAAGATATGGTATGAACAAAGCTGATGATGGCAGAAAGACATTGAAATACGCATTGATGTATTCGATGAATACCAAAATGCCTATATGCTATTTTACTCAGCAGGGAAATATACCTGATGTAATGACGGTCAAACGATTGGAAGAACAACTGACCACTTTAGAAATTGAAGATTTTGTGATAGTCGCAGACAATGGCTATTGTTCTGATTCAAACATTGATTATGCGTTGCTTCACGGACATGATATTTTGACGCGCATCGAAACTGACGTAAAATGGGTAAATGAGTTATTGATAAAACATCACAAGAAGCTGACTGCCACAGCCAGTGCATTGGCGCCTGACTGCTCTATGCATGGAATATCCATTCCGTTTGAACGAAATGCGAAGATCATCCAGGAAGACAACAAAGAGGTATGTGGAACTTTTAAATGTTTTTTATTGCTGTATCACAGTGAAGTACTAAAGTCTGAAGAAAATATCGCTCTAAATAAAAAACTTCATGAGATGAAACAGGAGATCGAGAGCGGGAAAAAAGCAGCTTCATATAGCCGGAGTGACAAACAAATCATCAAAAGCTGCTTATTGATCCAAGACAAAAAAGAACCAATCACCGTAAAATTTCGTCAAAGTGGAATTGATAAGTACAAGAAAGAGCATGGCATATTCGCCTTATTTTCTTCTCGAGAGTCTGATCCTGAAAAAGGGTTAGCTCTTTATCGCAAAAGAGGCGAAATTGAAAGTGCTTTTAGAGTTCACAACGAGGATCTGAAAGGAGATATGCCTGGATGCAGCCTAGATACAGTCTTTGAGGGAAAGACATTCGTACAATTTGTATCCCTGATTTTACAGGAAGCGTTAATCACGCGTGTCAACGAAATGAAGCGAACTCTTGGCGTACCGACCGGGGATGAAAAGCATGACTTAAAGGTAAACCTAGATGCCGAAAAGAGGCTTAAAGCTTGGTTGGAAGACCGATCTATAAAACGTATACTAAATTGGTTCGATACAAATGATAAGATTATTGTATCAAACAAAATGAAAATCAAGAGATGGAACAGTGAAGTAATCGCCAGAGATAAGCTTTTCCTCAGTAAACTCGGAATCAGCATTACGAATTAGTAACCATTATGAAACATTTGAGTTTTGATGCCTGCGAACCCGCTGTGGTGCCACTTATGTCCATCGAAGAAATTGATGGCAGGAAGATCATTGTGGCAACCATCCGCCCGGGCATGGCAAAGCCATATTATCTACGGAAATACGGGATAATGGACGGAACCTGGATTCGCATTGCAGGTGTGACTCGGAAAGCTGAACCGTATATGATCAAAGAGCTTCAACTGGAAGGGACCGGAGCCAGCTTCGATACCCTGCAGGTGATGGGCGAAGTGCCTCAGGAAGAAATTGATGCGCTATGTGACCGGATGTATCAGCATGCCCTTGCACGCTGCCTGACAGATGAGCAGCGTGCCGCGCAAAAGAAGGTTACCGCAAGCCAGCTGGTTTCATGGAAAATCCTCAGCTTCTTCAACGGCAAGTATCTTCCCACCAATGCCTGGAGACTGCTCACTAACCCGGAAGAGCTTTTTCCGGATGCCATCATCCAGATGGCCGTGTTCAAAGGCAATACCCGTGCCATCTTCCTGGATAGGAAGGAAGCCACCGGTCCCATCGATGAGCAGATTGAGGAAGCGATGCTTTTCGTGAAACGCAATATCCGGCTGGGCTCCAGAATTGCGGGTGTCTATCGGGAGGATTTCTACGAACTGCCCATCGACAGCATCCGGGAAATGATCTCCAATGCTGTATGCCATCGCTCCTATGTTTCTCCGGGCTCCATCCAGGTGGCCATCTATGATAACCGCCTGGAAGTGACTTCTCCCGGGCGAATCATCCCTGATCTGACCATGGAACAGATGAAGGCCGGCAATTCCCGGGTACGCAACGTTGCCATCGGCGCGGCCTTCCAGTATATGCATATCATCGAAAAATGGGGCACTGG
>CACXHF010000057.1 GCA_902767305.1 uncultured Eubacteriales bacterium | reverse complement strand
AATTAAAAAAAGCATCCGGTTAACCGGATGCCATGCATTTACGTATAATTACGCCTGTGCCGGTGCGGAAACCGGGCAGTTCTCAGCGCAAGCACCGCAATCAATACAGGTATCTGCATCGATAACGAACTTGCCGTCACCTTCGGAAATAGCACTCACGGGGCAGTTGCTCGCGCATACGCCGCAGGAAATGCAATCATCAGAAATCTGATATGCCATGGATTTTCACCTCCTAATGTAATAATCCTACAGTCCGTATTCTAGCATATAAACGCAAAGTTATGCAATACTAACATTTTTAGTATGTTTATTCTGTTTTCTTTTTTCAGTTTCTCATCTGAAATGGCTTACTATAGCCTTTTCACTTTTTCGTTATTACGTCATTTTTTCCTTCTATTCCGGAAAGGCTGCCGCTTATTCTGTTATTGACTTCTTTTTGATTAACTCGACTGTTCGATAAGAGTTGCTTTCGCAAACAACAGCATAACCCATGTCGATCCAATTGTCTGGAAACAGGATAACACCCAACTTCTGAAACAATCGGATCGGGAAATATTGGCAGAAAAAAGCAGCGTAAACAGCCGGCAAATACTCAGCATTCTGCACTCGTTACCGTTTCAATTCAGAATGACTCCTTTTTCACCCCTCCGATCCACTTGAAAAGACGTCTGATTCAGAGTACAATATCCTCAGATATACAGAACGAATCCCACAATTCTCTCAGGAGGTGTTCTATGAAAACACAGATTTATGCCCATCGCGGTGCATCCGGTTATGCTCCAGAAAACACTCTCGAGGCTTTCGAACTTGCTGCAAAAATGGGGGCTCAGGGTGTCGAGCTCGATGTTCACATTACCAAAGACGGGCAGATTGTCGTCGCTCATGACGAGACCATCGACCGCGTCTCCAATGGCAGCGGATTTATTCGCGACATGACACTCGATGAACTGAAGCAGTTCACTTTCAATAAAACACACCCGGAATACACGAACGCCCGGATTCCCACGCTGAAAGAAGTTTTCGACGTTCTTCGTCCTGCCGGCCTGTTCATCAATATCGAGATGAAAAACAGTGTTTACGATTACCCAAACCTTGAGCAGAAAACAATCGATCTCGCGAGAAAAGAAGGCATGATTGACCATATCATCTTTTCTTCTTTCAACCACTACAGTCTTCAGCGGATTAAAGCCATCGATCCCTCTCTCCCCTGCGGACTGCTGTACGAAGCAAATCTGGTTAAGCCGTGGGCTTATGCCGTTGCTCTGGGTGTCGAAGCCATTCACCCACATTTCAGTGAAGTCGTCAATGTCCCCGGGGAATGTACATTGTCACACAAGGCAGGTATCGCTGTAAACACCTGGACCGTCAACAGTGAAGAAGATATCCGCAGTGTTCTTCGTGAAGGCGCGGACATCATCATTACCAACTATCCGGACCGGGCTCTGAATTGTCTGAAATAAAAGCAAGGACTGTTCATTGAACAGTCCTTTTTTATTAGCTAGCTCGTTCGATCAGAGGAGCATTTCCCCGCAGTAATCCGGGTATTCGCCTCTGCCTCTCAGAATCCGGTGCAAATAAAGAAGATCAGTAAGAACCCGGCTCATCTTTCCGAATATATTCAGCGTACCTGCTGCTTTCTTGCAGCTTTCATTCTGGTCTTCTGTTCATACATGGCATCATCCGCCCGCTTAAAGACCTCCTCTACCGTATCACCCTTCTGATACCGCGAGTATCCGATTGCTGCACTGGTCTGTTCCCATGGCTGCAGACTAGTAACGTTCTGATTCTGCTCCCATTTTCTCATAAGATCATGAATCAGATTCTCTGCATTTTCCAGATCCTCTCCCTCAAGCAGTGCAGCGAATTCATCTCCGCCAATTCGAAATACTGCAGAATGCTTAAAAGTAGAGCAAACCATACCGCAGAGTTTCTGGATGGCAACATTGCCCTTGTCATGTCCATACGTATCGTTAATCGGCTTCAGGTTATTCAAGTCGATCATTGCAATACCGAAGTCAGTACGTTCCCCTTTGCGTATTTCTTCATTCAGATGGATGACTTTTTCATCATATGCCCGTTTATTTCTGACCTTGGTCAGAGCATCAATATTTGCAATTCGATCCATTTCGGCCGCATGTTCCTGTGTGGTAATCAGTTTCTGAGTAGTATCCAGAATTCTTGTGAATTGCTCGTTAATGTTTTCCTCCATCTGCTTCATGGCGTTGGACAGTGTCTCAATTTCATCCCCCGTATGAATCTGCAGCTGGGAGAATTCATTCCGGATCGACGTAGATTCCCCGCTCCAGTACTTTTCCGATGTATCCGAAAGCTTATTAATTGGCTGGATAATCGTCCGATCGATCAATATCATGCTGAGAATAATAAAAACAATCGCCAGCATCAGCAAAGAGAAATAGACAAAGAACAGAAACTGGTTTCTCTGTGCCATGACCGCATTCATGGATATTTCAGCTCCGGCAAATGCAAGCAGCTCTCCATTAAGGAAAATCGGACTGCCTGCCGCAACAACCCATCCATATTCTTCCGTATTGGTTATATCCGGTGCAACGCCATTAGCCGGATTGCGCATCGCTTCTCGATCCACATCATACATAACCGCATCAAAAGCGCCCGGCCCGCTGTATTCATCCCCATAGCTGCCGTCAACCAGATAAATAGTGGATTCCGTTTTCAGATCGAACCAGAGCAGATAGGCACATTTTATATGATTATTATCCTGTACCAGCCGAAGCTGTTTCTGTACCGTCCTGTATTCATCCGAATCCTCAATTTCAGAATATCTATCCAGATATGCTTCAAATTCCGGACTTCCCCAGTCCTCTGTGCTCACCCGATCCTCTGTCGCGTTGAAAACTGCCATCACCCGGTCTCTTATGCTTTTGACCATTTCAGCATCAACCACTGCAGCAACTGTCGCTGAGATCTCTTTTGAACGGCTCAGATATGTATCACTGGTGATGTCGCTGATTCCTTTAAAGCTGAATAAACCTGCCAGAATACTCAGTGTGATGATAATGCTGATTATCAGCAACGCCAACTTCTTTTTAAGTGAAAATTTCGGTTTTGTCGCCATCGCTCTGGTCTCCTGTTTTATGATGTCTGAATCTGTTTTTTCTATTCTTTTGACCGTATCGCGCGCTTTGGCTGTCTGTCCTGGAGGTAAATCATTCATCCCAAAAAGGACAGCACTTAACAAAAGGGTTTTTCGATTCTCCTGAAGAACATGTTCCTTGACTATAATCTTATCATGAATTCATTTTATTCCTTTTACGCTTTCTATGCAAGTCCAAGTTAAGCAATCTGCCCGAAAAAAAGAAAAAAAAACAGGATGACTTGTCGAAAAAACGATTGAAAATCTGAAACATATACATTTCTATTCAGCCGTAGAAATCCACCCAGACCTGTACCACAGAAATATCAGTCGGTCACGGATTCAGATTCTGTCTTATAGACAGTAAAAAAGGGAGGCTGTCCAGAACAGTCTCCCCAACTTTATCAGAGTCCCGTCTTCTCCCGGATGTATTTTCTTGCTTTCACAGCATACTCGAAAGGATTGGCCTTAGCCGGATCCTGTTCAGCCTCGACAACCACCCAGCCCTCATAGCCGTTTTCCTCAAGAATCTGGAAAATCGGAGCAAAGTCTACATCACCGTCGCCGGGAACCGTAAAGACACCGTTGCGTACCGCCGTCAGGAATGACCAGCCTTCCTTACGTGCCCGATCACGGATATTCAGCCGGACGTCCTTCAGATGGACATGACGAATACGGCTGATATACTTTTTAAGAACCGGAACCGGATCAATGCCTGCAAACGTCAGATGGCCGGAATCAAAAAGCAGGAAAACTTTCTCGGGATCGACAACTTCCATGAAATGGTCGATTTCCTCCACCGTCTGGACACCTGTTCCCATATGATGATGGCAGGTCAGAACCATGCCCTTTTCCTGTGCCAGTGCCCCCATCTCGTTGTATCCTCTGGCAATAAGTTCCCACTGTTCCGGTGTATACACCGGCTTCTGATCACCAAAGATATTGATATCCTTTCCCTGAATGGAATTTCCCTGCTCGGATGCACCAATCACCCGTGCGCCCAGAGCATACAGGCGGTCTCTGTGCTCAATGAAATTGCGAATTGTTACCTCATACGGTTCAGATGTAAACAGTGATGAGAACCAGGCGTTGCAGATTCTGAGTCCACGTACCTCCAGCTTATGCCGCAGTACATCCACATCCTTCGGATATTTGTTTCCGATCTCGCTTCCGGTGAATCCTGCCAGTGCCATCTCGCTGACGCACTGTTCGAAGGTGTTCTCACCGCCCAGATCCGGCATGTCATCATTGGTCCAGCCGATTGGCGCTATAGCCAGTTTTACTTTATTAGGATCAAGCATGATTATCGTCTCCTCTGTTAGAATTTCCGTGTCTCCGCCACATGCTGCATCAGATCCTCATAGGCCTTCTGCACTCTGGGCTGCGTCGAAACCTCTGCTACACCAACACGCCACCAGGACTCATATCCCGGAGTCATTGAACCATGCAGGACCTTGATATCGTAAAGAACCGGCCGGTCCTGTGTAAGTGCATCCTGCAGTGCAGCTTTCAGTTCCTCCTCTGTATGGATAGAGTACGTTTTAAGGCCGTAAGCAGCTGCATTGGCAGCAAAGTCCAGCGGAATTTCCGGTCCATCCAGTTCACCTGTTTCCGGATTCCTGAAACGGAATACCGTACCAAATGTATCATTGCCCTGATTATTCTGCAGATTTTCAATGCAGCCCCATCCGGAGTTATCAAAAAGGCAGAAGTGGACACGCAGTCTTTCCTGGACGCAGGTAACCAGTTCGGAATGAGCCATCAGGTACGTCCCATCTCCAAAGAACGTATACACCTCTGAATCCGGACACGCCAGCTTGACCCCCAGCGCACCGTTCGTCTCATAACCCATGTTGGAAAAACCATATTCCATATGGTAGGTATCCCGGTTTCCCGGACGGAACAGGCGCTGCATATCACCCGGCAGAGAACCGGCCGAGCCAACAGCAATATCGTTTTTCTGCATAAATTCGTTGATAATGCCCAGAGCACGGGTTTGTGTCAGTCCGCGGACATCCGTCTTATGATACCATCCATCCACAATCGTGTTCCAGTTCTTCCTTGCTGCTGCAACCGCATCCATACCCGTATAATGGTAATCTCCAAGCACTGAGCACAGGGAAACAAGGCCTTCCCGTGCATCGCAGATTATGGGTTCACCATCCATTTTGACTGCATCAAACGGGCAGATGTTAATGGAAACCACCCGGGCATCCGTGCGGAACAGCCACTTGGAGGAAGTTGTAAAGTCCGTCAGTCTTGTTCCCACTGCGATGATGCAGTCTGCATCGCGGGCGATGACATTGGCTGCCTGACCGCCTGTAACGCCGATGCCACCCAGATTCAGCGGATGATCCCACGGAAGCACGGATTTACCCGCTTGTGTCTCAGAGAACGGTATGCCGGTTGTTTCGCAGAAAGTCTTTAACACATCTCCTGCAAAGCTGTAACGCACACCGCCGCCGGCAATCACCAGAGGTCTTCTGCTCTGCCGGATTACATCAGCCGCCCGTTCAATCTGAGCAGCCGTCGGCACGCGCCGGTCCATATGCCAGACGCGCTTGCGCAGAAAACTGACCGGATAGTCATAAGCTTCCCCTTCCACATCCTGCGGCATGGCAAGACAGACCGCACCGGTATCTGCCGGATCCGTCAGAACCCGCATTGCATGGATGGCTGCCGTCATCAGCTGCTCCGGGCGCTCAATCCGATCAAAATAGTGGCATACTCCCCGGAACGCATCTGTCACCGTCTGTCCGAAAGAGGTGAAAAACTCCGCCTGCTGCAGAACCGGATCAGGCTGACGGCAGGCAAAAGTATCTCCTGGCAGGAGGAGAAGCGGAATACGATTAGCTGTCGCACATCCGGCTGCTGTCACCATGTTCATGGCACCGGGGCCTATGGAAGAGACACATGGAATGATCTCAAGCCGGTTGCGCTGCTTGGCGAAAGCCATGGCTGCCAGAGCCATATTCTGTTCATTTTTT
>CACXHF010000056.1 GCA_902767305.1 uncultured Eubacteriales bacterium | reverse complement strand
GAGAGGATCATAAGGAGATCTGTCATGGAAGGCAGAGCGCTTTCCGGATCCAGAAGCGGCATTTTCGGGTCATACGGCGGGTGTACCAGCAGATGCGTTCTGGCCGCACTGAGACAGGTTCCATCTGAATTCAGTATGACCAGTGTCAGGGTCACCGTTCCGGGAAGTTCCAGACATTCCCGCGTCAGTTCCGCCTCTGCCCATTCCCCGTTCACCTGTCCCGGCAGCAGAACCGTGCTGCCGTCCTGCCGGAGACAGTAGAGCCAGACAGCCGCCCCGGAAAGTGAAAGAACGGCCCCGTTTCGGACCGTTCTTACCCGGATTCGATGTACCCTATGTTCTCCGCTGACCGCCAGTGTTTCCCAGATGGCCGGCTCCTGCGGCCGGTCCAGATCCACCGTTGTTTCAAATGTATGCATGTCTTCTCCTGCTCATGACTGCTATTTCTCTTTCCAGCCGGACACTTTTCCTCCAGTCTGTTCCGTTTGACTCACCCTGGTCGTTCGGCACCGATGCTTCATTCTCTGCGCAGCTTTACAGACGGATGCTTCACATCCGGCCTGTTCCATTTGACTCAGGCAGGGTCTTTCGGCACCAATGCTTTGTCAGTTTTCTTTCTCTTCATACGGATGCTTCGCATCCGGCCCGTTCCAGCAGACTCAGACCGTGTCTTTCGGCACCGATGCTTTTTCAGTTTTCTTTCTCTTCAGACGGATGCTTCGCATCCGGCCCGTTAAAAATTCCCTCCTGTCCAGCTGGTGACAAACGTCTGCACAAAGAGATTGGCTTCAATGCGCGTCAGCCGGTCCGGAGTCAGGGTAATTTCATGCCAGGTTCCTCTTGAAATCCGTCCTCCGGACATCTGCATGTACGGCACGACATCGATTTCAGGCAGCGGACGTCCGGACGCGTCCAGAACAGCCGAATCCGGCAGCATCTGCCCGTCTACCGCCACCCGGACCGATCCGGCCTGCCCGCCTTCGTAGATGCCGTAGACGATGCCGTGCTTATGATCCGGAAGGGAGAACCCATGGGTATGAGCTGGCAGCGTTACCGTGTGGGAATGGTCCGGAATGGTCACGCTGTGGGTATGAGCCGGGACGGACACTGTGTGCGTATGCTCTTCCAGGTTCACTTCGAGGCTTGGCACCGTCACGGCAACCCGCACCTCATGCGTGTGCGGAAAGCGGTGCTGGTGCTGCATGGAATGTTTGTGACTGCCCAGCGTATGACTGTGGGCATCCAGCGTATGCCAGTGCCCCATTCCATGGGTATGACTGCCCAGCGTATGCGTGTGCCCGCCCAGGGTATGCCAGTGTCCCATGCTGTGCGTGTGGCTCCCGCTGCTGCCTGTACTCCCGCCCGGACTGCTGCTGCCTGTATTTCCCGAAATGGACACCGTCTTGCTGTAGTTGGTGGACATGCCGCCTGTCTGTTTGCCTGTTCCGGAGACGTAATGCGTGTGCCCGATAGCCAGTGAATCCGAGTCACTGAAGTAGTGATGGTGACTGTCCGTGCTGACCGTGTGACTGTGGCTTCCGGCAGAACCGGTGATGGTCATCGCTCCGTTTCCGTTCCGGGCAACACCGGTTGTCAGTTCCCCGCAGTCCCCTGTACTGCCGGAAGCACCTCCCGTCGAGGTCATGACGCCGCTCCCGTTCCTGGCGGCACCGGTCGTCAGCTCACCGGCGCTTCCCGTATTTCCGGAAGCCGCACCGGTTTCGTTCATGTACTGGCCCAGTGCATTCACGGATCCGCCGGTCATATCCCCGGCACTGCCGTCCTGCAGGGGCGAACTGGTGGCAATCGTTTCCACCAGTGTCCGCTGTACCGTGGTTCCCTTTGAGACGCTGGCTCCTGAACTGGTCCGGGTGCTCTCTCCGCCCGAGGAACTGGTCTGGGTTCCGCCGCCTCCGGAGGAGCTGGTCTGCGTGCTTTCACCGCCCGAGGATGTGGTCCGGCTGTCACTGCCGCCGGCTTCCGCGCCGGTGGAATACGCCCGGAACGGGGAAAGCGTGAAGGAGAGCAGTACCCGGTTGATCTTCCTGCAGGACTCCGGAACGTAAAACCGGAGTCTGGCCGGATGCCGCTCGTCCGCATTGTCCATGATCTGCAGCGGAAAGAGATTCGTCGCCCCCTGGGCGTACTGGACATGAATGGCACTCTGCCGGGCAATCCGTTCCAGCATGCTCGAAACCGTTTCCGTCCGGCTGGCCAGCGTCACCTGCGCCTCCAGCGGCCGCCGCTCCGCGTCTTCCTTCCGGAACTCAATGATGGTCGTGCACAGATCGATGTCCATTCCGGGATCCACAATGCGGATGATCCGCCCCTCCTCCAGCCGGTCCCAGTCAAGACCGGTCCGCCGGAACAGGTCCAGCGCGGAAATGGTGTAGCTGACCTGAGGTTCCTCCAGTGCCCGCAGATAGGCCTTTCCCTTCTCATACAGAACATCCGGATTGCTGATGCTGGTATCGATGAGATGCCGGGCAATGACGCCGTATTTCCCGATATTGGGCGAGTCAATGTATGGAAGGCCGGACATGTTGGCCGCCGCATCCGTGATTCCTGTCTGGTTGACCCCCTCGCCGCTCCCCAGGCAGTACAGCCGGGTGCACAGACCGGAAATGTCCCGTCCCCGACGGATTCCCTGTTCGTTGCGTCCATACCGCAGTTCGCATTCCGGCTCGGTCGTCCCCCGCAGAAGGTGCAGGGTAAAAGGAATTGTGTCCGTGTCATAGACAAAATGGTACGTCTCGCTGAAACAGGCCGGGATGGAAAAAACGGCGCTCAGCAGGTCTTCATTTTCCCAGGCATACTGAAATTCATAGTGGAAGTCACACTGGCCCAGCTGCCAGCGCTTTGTGCTCTGGAAGTCGAGCAGGCGCCGGATCACCATGTCCGTTGTGATGCCGCTGCCGCCCAGTTCCAGGTATCCGTGAATCCGGTCATCCAGGAGGAACGCCAGGACATGCTCAAGAGTATAACTGTGCACGCTCTCATGCTCCCGCAGCTCTGTTTCCGGTTCTCCGGAAATCCGGTACTTGCCGGCTGAACGGTTCCCGTCCGGAATATCCACAATGGTGTG
>CACXHF010000055.1 GCA_902767305.1 uncultured Eubacteriales bacterium | reverse complement strand
TGTAAACGTATCGTTCTTTGTCAGTTCACCACCGATCATCAGCGGCGAACGCATCATGCACCACAGTGTCATCATGGTGCGCTGCTCAGGTTCTGTAAACTGCGTCCAGTTCCCCCGCGGATGATCCGGATAACACTGGCGTAGAGCCCCTACCGGAAGCATGTCTGCATCCGGCCAATGACCAGGTCCCGCATGAATGCACCATTTCTCCGCACGTTCAAACATGCCGAGGAGAAGTGCCCACTCATCCCAAAAATCATCCGTAATCCGCCACATGTTGGCATACTGCTTAAGATGCTCCGCCTGTTCAAGCGGTGCCGGTCCCGGCGAAAGACTCAGCACGATGTCTCGTCCACACATGCTGCAGACATTCGAAATTATCTCAATTTCACGCGCACAGCGGGGATATTCCCGCGCAATATCATCACATTTGACAAAATCTACTCCCCACTCCGCATACAGCCGGAACAGTTGGGTATAATAGTCCATCGCAGCCGGATGATCCGTGCGCAGGCCATACATGTCCGGATTCCACGCACAGACGTCCGCCGGATTAGCTGCATCACTGCACGTATAGGAGCTGCCGTAGATCGGCAGATGCCGGTGTGCTGCCATTCGCGGCAGTCCACGCATGATGTGAATACCGAACTTCAGCCCAAGAGAATGAATATAATCGGCCAGTGGACGGAATCCTTTTCCTCCTGCCGCACTGGGAAAACGGTTTTCAGCCGGAATAAGACGGCCGTATTCATCCATTTCAAGTTCTGCAAACGGGATGTATTCATGCGTAGCAGCCGTCGGCTGATACCACTCAATATCTACAACCACATAGTTCCATCCATACGGTTTAAGATTCTTCGCCATGTATTCCGCATTCCGTCGGACAGTTTCCTCGTTCACGCTGGCGCCATAGCAGTCCCAGCTGTTCCAGCCCATAGGCGGTAAAGATGCACGCATCGTTTTTCCCCTTTCCGTTCACTGAGAGCATCTGTATCACAGCCGGCATCCGGATCCGTCACCTGACCTGATACTGCTGATTTTCATACCGGAAAACCGGCAAGCCGTTTTCAAAATCCACCCGCATGATATAGCAGTGGCGGTTCGGATCGTACAGCGGATCACCGATAATCTCATCGTACTGCCGGGCATGATAGGCGGTATAGACAATGCCGTCCTTCCCACGGAAAAAGCTGTTGTGTCCGGGGCCGTACAACCCTTTTGCTGCGTCTGTTCCAAGAACCGGATGATTGAGCTTATGCCAGCAGGAAATATCCATCAGATCAGCTCCGGCATCAGCCCAGAGAAGACCCATGCAGTAAGCCGGGCTCGTATCACTGGCTGAATAGGTCAGGTATACCCGATTTCCTTCCTGCAGAAAAGCAGGTCCTTCATTCACCCAGAACTCGTGGCGCTCCCATGCATACGTCGGAGAGCTCAGCAGCATCTGTGGTGTTCCAAGCGTCGTAGGATCGGTCATTTCAGCAATATACAGATTCGATATTTTCCGGCCTACGCTGACCTTCTCCGCCCATACGCAGTACGTCTTCCCTCCGTGATTAAACACCGTCATATCCAGAGAAAAATCCGTAAAGCTGAACGAATCGTCCTTATGCCGATTCAGCATTCCGCATTCCACCCATTCGTCCCGCAAGGGGTCATCTCCGGTGCACCGCAATGCATATGGGCGTATACGCCAGATATCCTCTTTTTCACCTGCTGCGAAATAGATCATCCACCTGTCATCCCACAGATGAATTTCCGGCGCCCAGATATGCTTGCTCATCGGCCCGGTAACATGACAGCTCCAGAGGACCTTTTCCTCCGCTGTCCGAAGCCCTTCCAGTGAATCTGCTTTTCTGAGAACAACTGCGTCATACGCAGGAACGGATGCAGTAAAATACCAGGCATCCCCCACACGGGTAATATACGGATCTGCACGCTGCTCAATAAACGGTGTATTCCATGCAGTTTTAAGATAATTGTTTCTGTTCATTTTTTCTGTTCTCCCGACCTGTCTTTTACCAAACGGATTGTACACTGCCGAAACCCGTTACTGATGCCTCCCTCTGTCTCTCTGCCTCACGGCTTGCATCCTCCGCAGGGCTGATACCCTGCCTGAATCGCTTCCTCCCGTGTTTCAAAGCGGGTTCTGTTTTTTTCACTCATTTTAACCGCACCCTCGCACTCAGGCAAGTGAAATCTGCGCGATTTTACGTTTCCAACATAATAATCCGCCGCCGGATGCTCCTCCGGTACCTCTCCAAGATATCCTCCCCAGGACAGGGTATAGACGCTTTCCTGATTCTCCGGTGTCCTCTCCGTCCTGACGGAGATCGTATTTCCGTCGCTGAAAAGGACAACTGTCCCATGAAGATCCGTCCGATAGACCTGCGTTTCCTTCTCCCGGAAACGCTGCAGTACGTCCAGTGCAGGATGACCGTAGGTATTCCCGGCACCCACACCCATCAGTGCAATTTCAGGCCTGACCGCCTCCAGGAAAGCCTCTCCGCTGGAGGTACTGCTCCCGTGATGACCTACTTTCAGTACATCCGCCCGGAGCAATTCCGGGCATCGTTCCAGTATCTCCACCTCCTCCGGAATCTCGGCATCTCCGGTAAAAAGAAATGATGTCCTTCCATAATCCAGACGCATCACAATGGAACTGTCATTGGTATCCCCATACAGTTTGTAAGGTGCCAGAAAAGAAATCTCTGCTGCTCCAAACATCCTCTTTGTTCCCGCCAGCGGCATTTCAAAAAACAGATTTCGTTCCGCCGCCAGATCACGAAAGCGAAGAAAAGCAGGGTCATCATAATAATACATCGGCGTCAGAATCCGTTCTGTACGGCAGGCAGAAAGTGCCGCAGACAGTCCTCCGGCATGGTCACTATGCGGATGTGAGAGTATCATCACGTCAATCCGGGACAGTCCGAGCGTACCAGTCAGATAGCTGTAGATAAACTGGCTGCTCTCCGGCTTTCCGCCGTCAATCATCATGACCTTCCCGTCACACAGCACTACTGCAGCATCCCCCTGACCTACATCCAGAAAATGGATCTCCAGTGCCGCTACGGCAGAGACACAACCTAACAGCCCCACCGCCAGACAAAGCACCAGTACAGCCATCAGACGGCGGACATATCCGGTTCCGGTCGAATCTCCGGCTATTTTGCAGGCAGAATCAAATTCTCCGGCTTGTCCGAAATTCCTATTGCTCAAATTACTCTCTCCCGCTATAATCCATTCAGGCATACAATCCATTCGGTGCGGCATAAACAGCCAACTTACGAGCAGTACCGCCAAGCATGCAAAACCTGCAAAGGAGCATATATGAAGCAGTATTTCACCGAGCTGCGGGAACTCATCCGCGGTTTCGCCTCAGCGATGAACCTCATTTCACCGGAGGTACAGAACCACCACCAGCAGGTTGCCTATCTTGCCTGCCGCCTTGCCAGGCAGCTTCAGATGCCTGAAAATGTTCAGCAGAACATGATCTACGCCGGTCTTCTGCATGATGTCGGATCCATCATTCTCGGTCCGGATTCCACTCTGATTCAGTTGGAAAAGAATCCGTTTCTCCTGACCCGAAAAAGTGCAGAAATTCTGCAGCTTCTGCCACAGACGAAACAGATTGCCTCGATACTCAACAGCAATATTCTGACACGGCCAAACCTGCTGCGTCCCATGTCCAGTCTTCGCGAAATCGTCGACTCCGGCCTCATTGTCCGGACGGCAGATTATGTTTCTCTGCAAATCAAACCGGACATTCCGATTCTGAATCAGGCAGCAAAAATTGCCGACACCGTCCGGGAAAATGAACACCATTTCGGCTCCAGAATAGCCGATGCATTTCTCGAACTCAGCCAGATTGAATCTGTCTGGCTGGATCTGGTGCTCCGTCCGGATGCGTTTCTGGATTATCTGCCCGTCAGTACACCGCTGACGCTGGAACATACTCAGTCCCTGACAGAAGTCATGTCTCTGATCATCGACTTCCGCTCCCCGTTTACCGCCATGCATTCAGCCGGCGTCGCTGCCACTGCCGCCGAACTAGCCCGCCTCACCGGGATGAGTGAAGAGGAACAAATGCTCATGCGGATTGCAGGCAACCTGCACGATCTGGGCAAGCTGAAAATTCCCCGGGAAATCCTTGAAAAGCCCGGACGTCTTACCACCGAGGAGTTCAATATTATCAAGGAGCACGCCTACTACACAACCATTTTTCTGCAGCAGATCAGCGGTTTTGAGGAGCTGGCTCTTTGGGCTGGTCTCCATCACGAAAAGCTGAACGGAAACGGTTATCCGTTCCGCCTCACTTCAGAAAAAATCCCCTACGGTTCCCGGATTATGGCCTGTGCTGACATCTTTTCCGCTATTACTGAAGAGCGGCCGTACCGCAAGGGAATGCCCAAAGATCAGGTGATCCGGATCATGCAGGAAAATGTCGACAACGGTTCTCTCTCCCACATCATTGTCGAATGCCTTCTGGATAATTATGACACAATTAATGTGGAACGGGATCGCCAGTCACATATCGCAGGGCGGCGTTATTTCGAGTCTATCCGTCAGTCAGCCGATGAAAAGGACCATTGAAACCGGGATCAGTACATCTGATCCCGGTTATTATTATTCCCAACGGTCAATATCTACTATAACTTTCATGACAGCCTCACGATTGTCATCGATATACTGATAAGCAGCAAGATATTCTGAGAACGGGAAGTGTTTCGAAATCAGCGGCTTTAGCTGAATTTTTCCTTCATTTACCCATTCGATTGCCTGTACATAATCCTCGTGCCGGTACATCATACTGGTATTCAGGTCCAGTTCATGATCGTTGAGTACAGCCAGATCCACATTGGCTTTCTTTCCGAATACCGCAACAAGGATGATGGTGCTGCCTTTTCGTGCACTGGCAATGGCATCCCCCATGGAAATATCGTTCCCGGCACAGTCATAGATGACATCTGCCCGATCCGGTCCAAAAGTAACCAGCATGGCTTTTTCAAACGGCACATTTCTCGTATTGACTGCCGCATCCACGCCAAGGCTTCGGGCAATTCCCAGCCGCAGATCCGATATATCGGTAATCATAATCTTTTTTGCCCCGGCTGCACGGCAGGACTGTGCCAGCAGAATGCCGATAGGTCCTGCCCCGAGAATGACGACATTAGCCCCCTCAATTTCCGGAAAACGTCTTGTTGCATGAACAGTTACCGCCAGCGGTTCAATCATCGCTCCTTCATCATAGCTGAGATTCTCCGGAAGCGGCGTAATCCTGGCGGGATCTGCCAGAAAGTATTCACTTGCCAGTCCGGTATCCTGAAATCCCATCACTTTCAGCTTCTCGCAGAGATTGTATTTCCCATGCCGGCACGGATAGCACTCCCCGCAGACAATCTGCGGTTCCACCGTAACTTTCTGTCCGACAGAAAGACCGGTGACTCCCTCGCCTAGAGCCGCAACCTCTGCACTGACTTCATGCCCCTGAGTAACCGGATACGATGTAAAAGGATGCGTTCCATGGTATACATGAATATCACTGCCGCAAACTCCGATCCGGTGTACCCGCAGCAGTACCTTTCCGGGCGTCACCGAAGGTTTTTCCACTGTACGGAAAACGATTTTTCGCGGTTCGGTCATAACCTGTTGTTTCATTCATCGATTAAAGGGCGGAAACCTGTCACCCGAAGGAGAAGACAGCCCCCTTATCTCCTTTCTGATATCTTTCAGGCAGCGGTACATCCGTATTGTATTCTCAGTCAAGATACCCTTCCCTTGCCTTAATGCCAAACCGTTTCTCCAGCTGATGCATTGCATCATCCGAGATCGTGTTGACCAGCGGCAGATGAGCAATCTTCAGATAGATTTCCGCTGCCTTTTCCGCAGTCTCAATCAGGCCGAACGTCTCATCCAGATCCTTCCCGGCCCCATAGATTCCATGCTGTGCCCAGACAACCAGACGGGCAGTCTTCATCTTTTCCGCAGTAGCCTCACCGATCTCATTCGTACCGCAAAGCATCCACGGCAGAACATTGACGCCTTCCGGGAATACCACGATGCACTCCGTGCACATCTGCCAGAGGGTGCGGGTAAATGCCCGTTCATCCAGATCATGGATATAGGTCATAGCCAGCAGGTTGGACGGATGGCAGTGCATGACCACATGGTTGGCCGGATCTACCGCCAGTCTGGCCACATGACTCATCATGTGTGCCGGGAACTCGCTGGTAAACTGCCCGCCATCAGTAAATCCCCAGAGAAGTTCCGCCTGACGGCCGCTGTCCGTAAGACGTACAATGCCCAGATTGATATCCGGCGCAATCTGTACATTCTTGAAATACTTGCCGGTGCCGGTCACCAGGAAACACCGGCCTTCCAGCTCCGGTGCGGTAAATCCAGTCGGAATCGTACGGAAGACATGATTAATATCCAGATATTCTGCCACTTCATCCGAATCCAGCAGCAGAGAAACGTTTCCTCCGTTTCGCTCATCCCAGCCGTGATTGTACATATTTGTGGTTGTGCGGATCATTTCCACCAGAAACGGTGCCTCGAGTATCGGTTTCATTCTCAGTACCTCCATTTGCTGTTTTTCCTGCAGAACTTCATTCAACCCCCTGCAGTTATTCTGATGCTGATTCTTCTGTCTTCATCTGTATATGCAGATTGCCCAGTGCTGTCGCCTCAATTGGCAGTGCCAGCACGTTCTTTCCGGTTTCCTCCTCCGTCAGACGGTTCAGGAATGCGTTTTTCGCACCACCGCCAACGATGACCAGTTTCGAATATATGCACCCGGTATTCCGCTCCAGTTCCCGAAGTGCGCGGGCATAGCTCACAGCCAGTGAACGATAGGCGCAGCGGAAATAGTCCCCCGGATTTTCGGGTCTGCGGGCAAGCACCTGATCAAAGGCTTCTTTCATGCTTGCCGGAGCCAGGAAACAGGCATCGTCCGCATTGACCGTTTCCTCAAACGTACTCTGTTCCGCCAGCGTGACGATCTGAGAAAAAGGCATACCCGGGCAGAGATCGTCTCTCAGACGGTTCGCAAGCCACATACCCATGATATTTTTCTGATACCGGTTATAGCCGACACCGCCTTCATTACTCCAGTTACCTTTTCGGCTTTCCTCATCGTTCAGCGGCCGCGGCGTTTTCACGCCCAGCAGGCTCCAGGTTCCCGAGGAAATATACGGGATATTCCCGTCCATGGGTATTCCCTCTACCGCACTGCCGGTGTCATGAGTGGCACACAGAACAACTTTTATACCTCTGTATGTCCCAATACACTTTCCGGGCTTTTCAAGCGGCCCGAAAAGCCGCTGCGGAAGTCCGAGACGGTGGATAATCTCCGAATCATATTCCCCTGTTTCCGTATTGATCATCCCCATGGTGGTTGCGTTGGTATACTCGTGAACAGCAGTCCCGCACAGCTTTGACATCAGGTATTCCGGCATCATGCGGAAATCCGTTGCCTGCTCAAGCCGACCAGCCAAATGATCCCAGTACAGCTGATAAATCGTGTTGAACGGCTGGAACTGTGCTCCGGTATGCCGGTACAGTTCTTTAAAGGGAATGATCCCGTGAACTTTCTCAATTACCTCCTGTGTCCGGTCATCCCTGTACGCATAACAGGGAAGAATTTCCCGATCACCCTGCATCAGGACATAATCCACGCCCCAGGTATCCACGGAGAGACTGACAATATCCGGAAAACGCTCCTGTGCACGCTCAATTCCGGTCCTGACATGCCCGAGCAGTGCCTCAACATCCCATAAGAGATGTCCGTTCTCTTTGCTGACGCCATTGGGAAAACGATACACTTCTTCCGTCTGAAGCTGTCCATCTGTCAGCCAGCCGACGATGTGCCGCCCGGAAGATGCACCTATATCAATTGCCAGATACCGTTTCACGCTCTACCTCCTTACAATTCCACATTTTCTCCCGTCAGTGCTGCCCTTCTACATCCCTCTGTAATAGCCGCTTTGTCAGGCCGCTCCTCCGGAATATTTACGCCTGCTCCGTCTTTCCCTGTTCAGCCGGGCGCGCATCTCCCTGTTTTCTCTGACCTTCTCTGTTCGGATTCCGGTTTCCCTTCCGGAGCTTGCGCGGCGGTCTCTGATTCCGGTTTTCATCAGGCGAAGCTGTCTCCAGAACTGGAGCTTCCTTCGGACGAGCACCACGGCGGTTATGTCTTCTTTTACGCTTGCTGCGGCCAGAGCCGTTTTTCCCCGTCTCCGCCGCATTCTCCTCTGCCTCGGCTGCCTCTGGCTCCGCATCCGTCTCTGAGTCCGGATCCGGCTCATTTTCCGTTTCCAATTCCGCCTCTGTCAACAGTTCCGCTTCATCAGCCTCATCCTGCACCTGTTCGATCGGCTCTGCCGCCGTTTCTTCTGTTTTCTCAGCCTTGGGCGTCTGTGCAGCACGTCCACCCTCCAGTCTCTGGCAGGCATCGATCGGGTAAACCCGGTTTTCAAAGCTGTCACTGACCGGAAGACGCACCGTCACCGTTTCAGAAAGTACGTTGATCGCCGTAATCACGCCGACACCGTCCGGAGTCAGAATCTCACGGCCGATTTTCGGCATCTTTTTCCTGGTACTCTCATAGTGATCCTGCTCATACTTGAGACAGCACATAAGCCGGTCACAGATGCCGGAAATCTTGGTAGGATTGAGGGAAAGACTCTGCTCCTTTGCCATTTTTATTGACACTGGCTGAAAATCAGCCAGGAACTGCCGGCAGCAGATCGGCCGACCGCAGGGGCCAAGCCCGCCCAGCATCTTTGCCTCATCTCGGACACCAATCTGTCTCAGTTCAATCCGTGTCTTGAATACGCTGGCCAGACTCTTGACCAGAATCCGGAAATCCACGCG
Source organism: uncultured Eubacteriales bacterium (assembly GCA_902767305.1). GTDB lineage: Bacteria > Bacillota > Clostridia > Christensenellales > Aristaeellaceae > Ventricola. Next base: position 15,162 of record CACXHF010000055.1, on the reverse strand, counting down.
TCCATCTGCTGTAAAATAAAAGGTGATTTTCGAACGGTCAAAGGCGTATTCCACATCCACCAGTTTCATATCCAGCTTCAGTTCCTGCACCTTCTGCTCTGCTATTGACAGTGCCTGTTTTTCCCGTTCCTCATTCTCCCGCTGGATATTCATGTCGTCCTCTGTGGCAATCCTCAGAATCGGCTTGAGTGATGCAACCATCACCTCATCCACCACTTCACGAAGCTCTCCCATGCATTCGCCGATCTCCATTCCGCGGACCGTCTCTGTGACTATATATGAACCGGCGCTGAGTTTCAGCCCGTTAGCGTCAAAGTCATATAATTTGCTGGCGCGCCGGAAGCGCACCTTGATTACCATGGCCATCGAGTATATTCCTCCGAAATCTTTATAAGAACAGTCTCAAGGACTGATTGAAAAGCCACATTACTCTGCAGCATTTTGCGTGCTTCAAGAATCTGCTCCCGAAGCGCCAGACCGCCTTCAAGCGGTACCTGCCCGGCATAGTTCCGAGCCGTCTGCGGAAGGGTTACCGGCTCCTGCCGTCCGGCCTGCGCCAGAACAGCCTCTCTTACAATCTCCTCAAACAGATCAAGGATCAACTGTCTTTCATCCCTGCTGTCTTTATAGCGGTTAACCACATCCGGAATATCCGCAAGGGAACGAACAGAAAAAAACTGATCCGCTATCTCATTGCGGAGCGTGATTACTTTTTCCTCAACCGCCAGCGCCTGCCCGACGCATCCCTCGGCGATCTGCGCACGTATCTTCACCTGATCCTCCGGGACCCCCAGCGCCCGGAGTCTTGACATCGTCTCCTCGTCGTTCAGCGGATGGAAACGGATCAGCCGGCATCTCGACACCACTGTTGGCAACAGTGCCGAGAGGTGGACCACCGTCAGGAGAAAAACCGTATTGGGTGCCGGTTCCTCCAGCGTCTTCAACAGCGTATTCTGGGCTGCCGCATTCATTTTTTCCGCCTCGGGAATCAGAAAAACCTTGACCCCGTCCTCAAAGGTATGTACATCTGCCTCTTTAAGCATTTCGCGCATCTGTCCGACGGAAATCTCTCTTTTGCCGGCAGCAGGCGCCAGCACATGCAGATCCGGATGTGTTCCGGCCAGAATCCGCCTGCAGGGGCCACAGACGCCGCAAGGTTTCTGTTCACCTCTGCACATTGCCGTCATAGCGCAGAGCCTGGCAACACTCTTTTTGCCGGTCCCTACCGGGCCGGCAAAAAGATAGGCATGTGTAAACACGCCCTCCATAAACTCTGAATGCAGCCGTCCGATATGGACAGACTGCCCGGCATAATTCCGAAAATCGTCCATGCTATACCTTGATAAAACGGTCTACATCCAGAACAAAAACCGTCGCACCGCCGACTGTTACGCGTACCGGATACGGTACAAAGCTGTCGCCAATACCCGCCGCACCTACCGGAGTTGCGGCAGTCGTTGTTACCTGCTCATGGCTGTGGCAGATCCGCTCAATGGTTGCAAGCGCGTTATCCAGTTTCTCATCATCCACACCGCTGATCAGCGTAGTATTTCCCGAACGGAGAAAGCCGCCGGTCGTGGCAAGTTTCGTTACGCCGAATCCACCTTCCATCAGCGCAGAGACCAGATGTCCTGCATCCTCATCCTGAACAATTGCAATAATCAGTTTCATAACACAAACCTCCTCATTTATATCGCACGTGTGGCATTCCCAAGCCAGTTGCGTTCATCTTCTGTCTGCATATACGGCATAATGCGCCGGCACACCTCTGCATGATAGGTATTGAGCCATTTCCGCTCCTCAGGACTCAATAGTTCAGGCACAACCGCATCCAGATCAACAGGAACATAGGTAATAGTCTCAAATTCCAGAAACGTACCATATTCATTGGTTTCCCTGACCCTGCACAGCAGTTCATTCTCCGTGCGGATTCCATATTCCCCTTCCAGGTAAATTCCGGGCTCATCTGTTGTGACCATGCCGGGCTCAATGACTGCCTCCTCCCCCTTCCCGGGCGATTCATGCCAGCGGAAAGAGTTCGGTCCTTCGTGCACATTCAGACGGAAACCGATACCGTGACCAGTTCCGCAGCGATAATCGATTCCTAGATCCCAGACCGGACCGCGTGCCAGAATATCCAGGCTCTTTCCCTGCATGCCATGCAGGAAAACAGCAGATGCCAGACGGATCACTGAGCGGAGCACTGTTGTAAAATGCAGGCGCTGCTGGCTGCTGAGTTCCCCCAGAACAAATGTCCGTGTAATGTCTGTCGTTCCATCCACGTACTGCCCGCCCGAATCTATCAGCAGGAATCCGGAGGGCGAGGTCACTGCATTACTCTCAGCAGTTGCCTTATAATGCATCATCGCAGCATTCGGACCGTAGGCACAGATGGTATCAAAGCTCGGCATAGTATACCCAGGCTGCATTTCCCGGAACTCTGCGAGTTTCTGACTGGCTTCAATTTCCGTCAGCCTTGTTTTATCCGCCTTCGTTTTCAGCCAGTACATAAATCTTGTTACTGCTGCACCATCCTGTTCATGGCAATGCCGCAGTCCATCGATCTCCCGTTCATTCTTGATGCATTTCATCCCGATCACAGGATCCTTCATCTCAATAATGCGGGCATCTCCCACCGCCTGATACATCTGGGCCGTTGTCGTCTCCGAATCCAGCAGAAAGCTCTCTGTGCCGGCGATCCCCCGTACCGTATCAAAGATGGCTTCATACGGGCGAATCTCAACTCCCTCCTGATAAAGAAAGTCCCGGATTTCCGGTCTGACTTTCCGCTCATCCACAAACCAGAGTGCATCGCCGGGGCGGACCATCAGATAGCTGATCACTACTGGTGTATTGGCCACATCTTCGCCCCGGACATTCAGCGTCCAGGCAATTTCATCCAACATGGACATAATATGCACTCTGGCACCGGTTCTGTCCATTTCCCCGCGAATGCGGTTGAGCTTGGAGTGTGTCGTTTCGCCGGCAATCCCGGTATCCATCTGCACAACCTGCTTTACCGGAAGCGGCGGACGGTCTGACCAGATACTGCCCGCAAGATCACCGCTGTCAATCAGCTGAGCGCCTGCCTCACTCCAGGCAGACCAGAGCCTGGCCTGCTTTTCGCCCAGCAACGCAAAATCTGTCCCGATACGTATCTGATCATGACATCTAGACAGGACAAATTCCTCCAGTGTCGGAACGCCCTGCGCACGCATGCGCATCAGGTCTATTCCTGAACCAGCCAGCTGGCGCTCTGCCTGAATAAAGTACCGCCCGTCTGTAAACAGAACAGCTTCCTCCTGCGTAACCACCAGTGTTCCGGCTGACCCGGTAAATCCGCTCAGCCATGCTCTCGTTTTATAATAATCCGGCAGATACTCCGAATGATGCGGGTCTGCAGTCAGTACAATCATCATGTCAATGGCACTTTCCTGCATTTTCATCCGGAAAGCAGCCAACTTTTCCCTTGTCGTCATGGAACAATTCCCTTCTGTCAGTCTCTATCTTTCCTTATACATTTTATCGCAAAAGAGTCCCCATGACAAGCAAAACGTAAATCGCTCCGACGAAAGCCCTTTTTTCCTGACCTTACATCTCCGGCATCGTCTCCGTCCGGAAAAGAAACAAAGTGTTTCATGCAGATTATAAAAAAAAAACTGCCCTGGATTGACTTTTTTCGTATAAATAGGTACATTAAGAACGGATACGGTTATCAGTTTTATGCCGTTTTCCTCACCGGCGAAATCTGATTATCGGTATCTGGCCATGGTTTCGCCCGACAGATTCCTCCTCTTTACACACCGGAGAAATCTGCTCAAAAAATTCATACAAACAGGAGACTAACAATGAAAAAGAGAGTTTTTGTTCTGTTCCTCTGCATGCTCTTCCTTGCCGGTACAGCCCTTGCCGTTGTCCCGAGAAGATGGGCGGATGATCCGGACTACTATCTCGATCTGGAAAATGACCTGAATGATCTTGACAGTACTGAACTGTATAGCGAGAGCGAGGACGTATACGATTCAAGCGATACCTATTCAGAAAACAATTTAATCGATGATCGGGAGGATTCAGACAGCAGTTCCTTCACGGATAATGACGATACCATCACTGAAAACCCGATTGGTACCGATCCTTCTGAAGAAGCCGTTCCTGGCAATGATACCAGTGCTGAAAACGGGATCGAAACAGACAATCAGCCTGATGAAATTCCCGTTCTGCCTGATGACACACAGCTCAGTACGCCGGAATCGGACACTTCTGAGAACACGGACCCTGTGAATCCCGAGGAAGTTGATCCTGGCATTCAGGTTGAGGAAGTCCAGTTTCAGCCTGACACGCAGCTGATCACACCGGAGCCGGTCGGTCCCGAAATCTCTGTTACAATCAGTTCCGAAAATGCGGAAGAGGATGGCGGAGTCACCGGCGGCGGCAGCTTCGGTCCCGATTTCTATGATGATGAGATCGATTACAATAATCTGCTCAGACAGTATCAGGAGCTCAGTCCGGACGATGATCCCGACATCGATATTTACCCGGATGAAATCATTCGCTACATTATCATTGATAATCCGTTGATTTTCGTCGATGAAACCATTGAACTCGTTCCGGTTGAATATCCGGATCCGCTGGCTCCACTGATTGAAACGGACTCCCGGAATTATCCATATCGTGCCCGCGTGGCAACCCATGGCGGCCGTCTTAATGTCCGCTCCGGCCCCGGCACTGACTATCATGTTATCGGACGTATTCCCAACGGCTCTCTCGTCATTGTGTATGGCCGTTCACTCGACCTGAACTGGGCTTATGTTGTCTGTGAAAACGGTCTGCAGGGATTTGTCCTGGATGCTTACCTGACTACCCGCAACATCTTCCCCAAGCCCGCACCCACCCCTGCTCCCGCCCCCAATCCTGCTCTCGAAATTGTCGGCCATATTGATTTTGAAACCACAGGGCTTGACGGCACGTCGTATAAAAGCACTGATTTCTTTGATTACAACTTTGTCACACTGGTCAATGTCTGGTCTACCGAGAGCACTGCCAGCGTGAAGGAAATGAAAGCTCTTCAGAATATCAACACCCAGCTTTCCGAGAGTAATGTAGCGGTAGTCGGCATCTGTGAAAATGCCACCAATGAAGAAACTGTCGCGAAAGCCATTCAGATTCTGAAAGACAATGATGTCTCCTTCATAAACCTGGTTCCCCCTGCCAATATGGTACAGATTTTCCCAGTCAGAGGCTTCCCGACCACTTACTTCGTCGACTATAACGGCAATGTGTGGGGCGCTCCTATTGAGGGAGCCTATCCCGATAGCTATGTCGACCGTCTGATTGAAATTCTCAATCTCGTCCGGTAATTCCGGCAGTCCGATGTGCAGTTCAGTTCCGGTGCTCTGCACCCTATATGACTGCCCAACCTGACTTTTTTCTGGAAGCAGCCTGACGCCGCTTCCTTTTTCACATCCCGCCTGCCTTTCCTGGCATCATTAAAAGGCTTCATGCAGACATGGAGCAATTTCCGGCACTAAGGGACTGTGCGCCTGCAGAACAAAGCGGGCGGTAGATTCCTGTTGCCATCTTCGAAAAATAACCTCAGAATTTCCGCTTTCACGGAATCTGAGATTCTGTCCGATCTTTGAATCCATCTCTCTTTTTTCATGCTTACCTGAAACGGAGGATCTCTGATATGCGTAAAATGATCATTCTGCTGTCTACCCTTCTGTTGCTTGCAGTTCCGGCCTCTGCAACAGTCCTGACCGCGATGGCTACTGAACCTTATATGGAGGTATACGCACTGTATTCGTGCTATGCCCGCATCCTTGACTATAACAGCGAAACCAATCTGCTCAAAATCGCTCTGATTACCCCTGAAGTATTCCCAAAGGCAGATGCGGAAGCCCTCACTGTAGGCGACTCCATTTACTCAGGCGGCCGGGAAGTATCCATCACCTCAGTCAGCCACGAAGACGGATACCTCATCTTTAATAAAGGTGAAGGCGAGTTTGAAGACGGCTCCGTCTGGCTTGCCGAAGATTTAAACGGCAATTACCGGACTTACGACTGGCATGACTATGTTTATACTGAGCTTGCCCAGATCGAGGTACCGCTGACCAGTTCCCTTCTTCTGCTTGACAATATCAATCCGGAAAGCGGGGATATTCTGGAGAAGCCAACTGTCCATTCCTCTGCCGACCTGATCCGGATGATGGAGGAAGCCGCCCGGGGAACTGATCCCGGTTTCAGTGCCAACAATGTACTCGTCATTTTTAATTCAGAAGGACAGCTGGCCGTGGTTGAGCGGTATTATGTTCCGTGGCAGTAAGCCAGGCCACTCATCTCAACTGAATAAAAAAGAGCCTGCCCGGTGAATTCACGTCACTTTAAACGGAATTCACCGGACAGGTTCTTTCAGTATACCCCCGGACCATTTTATCTGTTTTCAGATTTGTACCGTATCCGCTGATTTGTCATCACCAGCCGGAGCATCCATAACAGATTTCAGGCTGCCACAACACATTTTTTCTTTGTGACAGCCGTCTGTACCTGTCAGGCGCAACTCGGTGACAACAGTTTTCTTCCCGTCTGCATTCACTACCTGTGCGCTCTATCTCTTTCCTGACGGGCTTTTCCCCGGATATATTTCGGACAAAGCGGCAGCGTCCACTGATACGGTGAATCCGACACGTATTCCTCTGCTTTCAGAAAAGCTTCCTCGCTTTTGAGACAATCCCCATTCCGCGCATGAATCTCCCCTAGAAACAGATAGGCATCGAACCGGATTTCACGATATTGGATCTCATCCGGATGCCGTTCACAAAGCGCAATGGCCTGAACCACAGCCGCTTCAGCCCGGTCATACTTTTTCAAGACAATAAAGATCTCCGCATTCTGTTCAAGCAGATGTTCTGCAACCGACAGATCCGAATCACGTGCAGTCTCTGCAATCTCATCTGCTTTTTTCAAATACGATTCTGCCATTTTTTCATTTTCCTTCATCGCATAATACATGGCAGCTGTGCAGTTATACTGATAGGTTTCATAATCGGTTGCACCTGACCGGTCTATCAGCGTTTTCGCTTCCCGAATCAGTTTTTCTGCCTCCCGTCTGTTCCGATTCACGCTTAAAAGAGCTGTTGCCTTATCCAGAAGGCAGGCTGCAAGCTGGTCCTTTGCCTCCGGATGAGAGGAAAGCCTGGCTGCTGCGATAGCCCTGTCTACATGATCCAGACACTTTTTCAGATTTCCATATTTATCACTGTTATGCAGAAAGGTTGCCATCGCCCGATGATAAGCTGAAAGATAGTAAATACTCGGATGTTTCAGAAGATAACGCTTCATTTCCTCCAAGAGGCGGATTGCCTCCGCCGGATTGTAAAGCCGTGCCCTGTAATAGGCAGCCATCTCATACAGCCGCAGAATACTGTCATCATCCAGATAGCGGGGATTCTCCAGCAGTTGCAGCATCCGGTACATCACAGTGGTATCCTGATCTACCGGTGCATCCATTAGTATCCGAAACAGAAGCCGCTGTGAAGCCTCAGAAACCCAATCCGTATGACTGAGCAGCTGATCCGCCGCTTTCAGCAGCCTGAAGAAGTGTTCATAATCGGTACAGAACTGCCGGTTCACATCATGGCGTTTGCCGTTCGAAAGAATCAGATTGTAGAGAATACGCATCATCCGCTCCGCCGCTTGAATCATCGCCTCATTCCAGGACCATGTGCGAATATATTCCTGCAGCACGGGATGCAGATACAGACAATTCTGATCTGATTTCAGCCAGCCGGCACTGATCAGTTCATTCACTTCATCCAGTGAAACAAGTCCGGCTATCTGCCTGAAGAGATCAGTTTCAATTCCGGGCAGTTCAAACAGAGACAACAGTTTCATCAGAAGCCTGCACCGTTTATCAAACCGATCCACCTGTACCAGCCTGTCCAGAATTTTCAGCATCGTTCCGTGAAAGGCTGAATGATCCCGGATATAATCAATCTTCTCCGGCGGCAGATCAGACAATCCCATTTCACAGAGAATCCGGGCAGCTTCCGGCAAATCAAGAAAACTCCGCGCTACCTGTCGCGCAATAAGCTCCGTCATCAGAGTATGCCGGCCAACAATTCCCGCGATCGTCCGGAAGCAGCGGGCATTTTCCTCGATACTCAGATCACAGTGGGAATAGTACGCAAACATCTGTTCCAGTTCATTCTCTTCCATTTCGCTCAGACGCATGTCAGGATACAGTCCTTCCGGAAGCCGTTCTCTTGAAATCAGAAGAAGCGTCACTCCCAGCTGCGTCAGCATATGAAGCTGACCCAGATGTGCCGGTGTAAAGTTGTCAATGACTACAAGTATGCGTTGCTTTTCCGCTGTCTGTCCAAACACTTTAAGTTTACGCGCCAGATACTCCTCTGCCGTTTCTTCCCGTCCCCTTGTAACCGTACTGATGCAGAGCTGCATATCATCCACAAGGAGATCCGCCAGACTGTCCTGATCATACAGCCAGAGGAATGCATCCCACTGCATCGTTTCCGAGAGATATTGCCTGACCAGCGAGCTCTTTCCGATACCACCCATTCCGTACAGGCTGACGGTATGGCGCTCATTTTCTTTAAGAAACGCTGCCAGATTCTCAAGGTCTGCCCGACGTCCGTAAAACACAGGCGATTTCTGAATAACCGTCGAGCGAAGCCATGGAACAGTTTCATCCGACAGGGCAAGAATTATCTGCAGCTGCTCAATTGCAGCATCGGCATTCTGGTAGCGGTCACACACATAGCTTGCCAGCGTTTTCCGTAAAAACTCGGTACAGGCTCTGAAAGCCCCGTCCTGAATCCGATCATCTGGATAGACAATCGACGAATAATCATATGTATCTGTTTCACAGTCAAAAGCCGTAGGTGTACGATGCCAGAGCGCATAGAACAGGACTGCACCAAGACTGTACAGGTCTGTATGGGGGCCAATCTGTTTCAGTCGTCCGGCCTGCTGCTCAACAGGTGCATAGCCGCGTGTACAGGACAAAAACGGGATTCCGGAATCATTCGATGCGGCAGCCTGAGAAAGCTGTTCCATGGAAAGCAGCGAATCAAAGTCAAACAACTGTACCAGATCCAGCGATCCATCAACAGTCAGGATATTATCGGGTTTCAGATCCAGATATAAATACCCTGCATCATGAATGTGTTTCAGCGCTTTTGCAGTTCCAAGAATCAGCGATATTCCGTCATGAAGTGTCTTTCCCTGGTTCTCCCTGAAGGTACATCCGTTTAAATACACGGAAACGATGTAAATCGTCCCATTGCTCTCATACAGATCGGCAGTATTGGTCACCCTGTTTGTCAGCGGAGGAATCATGAACAGTTCATGATTCCTCTGGTAAGCTTCCTTCAGTCGTTCCCGCACCGTCTGAAATGCTGACAGGTCCATCGAATCCACAATGAGCTGCTGATCCGGTCCCCGTGTAATCCGGAGTGCCTGCGGATAACACTCCTTGATACGGACCAGTTTCTGATTTCCAAGCCGATCCCTGTAAGAAGCATCATAGACGATACAGGATCCCCCACGCCCGATTTCTCCGCGAATCGTGTATTCCACACTGCCCGTCTGCGTATTCAGCCGAAGACTTATCCCCTCAGCCAGTGCCATTCTTCCATCCATCTGCATTCCTCCTGATTTCTGTGTCAGGAAAAGTATATCCGGGATGCCGCAGGAATCGGATTTACTGGTGTTCCTCCTGTGTGAGTAGCAGCAATTCATTCCAGATATATCGGAAAGTCGTCAGTGGCTCATCACTGCTGGCTGCATAAAGGAAGATCCAGTCATATGGATTCCCGACATAGAGCTCAGGATACCCTGCCTCGAGCAATACCTGATCCATATGAGAAATACAGCGGTCCGCATCTGCAGGCCTGGCGGCATATCCGCCTCTATCAAGGGCAGTCCTCGCCCAGAACATGTAAAATGTCAGCAGTACCAGCAGTTTCCGAACTCGTTCATACGATACATGTTTTCCATGCAGAATCAGGTCAATTCCCTGTCGGTCAGGAAAAGAATCCTGTGCCTGTTCATGAAGTTTCCTGATAAGAGGCCGGATAGTCCTGTCTGTTTCCAGTTTTCTGACTTCCTTTTTAGCCAGCTGAAATATAGCCAGATAAGCATCCCACGATCTCATTCCTTCCGTTCCCGAACGAAGTCCCGCTTTCTCCCCGGTGACCGTATCATCATGAATGGATGGCAGGCTGCGGCTCTCCCGAATCAGAAGTCCCTCAGGGCTGGCAATCCGATTCCAGAGCTGGCGGATGGTTTCATAGGCGGTTACATTGTCCTCTGAAAAAAGGTCAATATTGTCAGTAAGGTATGCAATCAATTCTGCTTTCGTTTCCAGTTTATTCAGCTCTGCAATAATCACTCCGGTATATACTCTTTCGTCTACGGCCTGTGCTGACAACGGAATCTGCCTCTGAATATCAAGTGCCTCCGCATAGGAAATCCCGTTGTTCAGACAGAAATAATAGACAGCTTCCTGTATCCGGTGGCAGTTGAAACTGCGCTCGCGTGCATACACCTGCCGAAAGAATTCATCCGTTTCACCGCCATCAAGGTCGAACGCAAAACAGATCAGGAACGCTGTTTCACGTTTTATCGGCTGACCGTCAGTAAACCACTCCCGGATTTCCCGGGGCGCTTCCATATTTTTCCCGGCAAAAGCAGCTCGGATAAAGATCTCTTTTGCCAGTGCATCATCCCTGTCCCCTCTATATCCGTGTTCCGTGATAAATTCCGTGATTGCCGCGGAAAAAGGACGGAAAAGCTGTGCTACCTGCAGCAGTTCCTCTATGAAATTCTCATCATCCCAGGAAATCTCTTCCATAGGCTTCTGAATCAGGACAGTATAGGACTGTTCGTTGTTCATTGTTTCTATCCCTCATGATACCAGTATTGAAATACTGAAAACGGCCGCGCAGGATCCTCCATCGCGCAGCCGTTATTTCTTTGTCATTTCCGGGGAAACAGCCCGACAGAACCAGGCTTCCAAAGAAGCCCCTCCAGCCGGACCCCCTCATCAGAAGAGCTTGTTAATGTACTCGGTCAAGGCCTTGCGGTCATAAATCATCGACATATCATCAATAACGAAGTCCGGCTCGACACCCTGATCAATATCATAGAAGGAACCATTCTTAAGGAAAGACAGGCGTCTCGGACTTGAGAATGTGAACATCGTTCCCCATGCGGTCGTAGCCGGCTGAACTACGCAGCTTCCTCCGCCGGACGTACGTCCAAGCAGCGTCACGACGCCGGAATACTTGCATGCAGCAGGAATCAGATTTCCGCAGGAGAAGCTGGAGGGCGAAATGATACAGTACAGTTTCTTATCCGTCACGGTGTCTTTTTCATCAAATGCGCGGTCCAGATTGACATCTGCATGATAAACCATATTGGAAAGTGCACCTGTCGAAACATCCTTCATGCTCAGATGTGCTTCGCCCAGGAACCACGACATCGTAAATATGGCGGCATCCACGGCGCCACCGCTGTTGATACTCAGATCGAGCACCACATTCTCAATCGGGCTGTTTTCTCTGTAAATCTGATTGTGTGCATAGATGATGATACCAACCGTGTCATTGGGCATCTCTTCCATGTTCTGAATCTCGTAATAGGAGGAAGGCCCGTCATTGTCAAATGAATCGAAGGTGATGTAAGCAGTATTTCCAACTTCCTGATAATAATAGATGTCATCGCCCCAGTATTGGCTTCTCAGATTCTGGAGACGTTTATCGCTGTCGTCAGACATCTTTCTGGAAGGACCATAGGCCTCATCTTTAAATTCGTCTCCCGTCATCCAGGACTTGTTTTCGAAAGAGGAATGCACGTCATCCAGAAAGTACTCGATAAATGTGGTAAGCGCTAAGTCCGATTCCATCGAATCAAGACTTCGGAGTCCTTCATCAAAGCCAATCTGCCAGAACAACTGATCAAAACCGGTGATATCATGAATCTCTTTGAGTCCATAACGTTCATCCAGCAGCAGGCAGAGTTCCTTGTAACCATAGTCTGCAAGCATCTGGCTTTTCTCACGTGGCTCAGCAGAATAATAATGCTCCCCATATTCCGTATATCCATGAATTGCATCACCGATCATTGACTGAGTGGCCATGAAAAGATCTTTCCCGTTATACATGAAGTTTGTAAGAGTCTTTGGGGCAATTGTGAAATCGTTCATCGTCTGAAGAGGGACGAAGAAGCCGCCGTCCTGCGCAATCATCTCAATTCCGTATGTCTTGAGGTTCAGTATCTTTATATCCCCGTACCGGTCATAGGAGGACAGCGGTACACGACGGAACATCTCTGCATCCCCATCGGCGGAAAAGCCACTGGAAGAAAGAATGTCAAGCAGAGAGGATTCGCTGGAATCATGCATAAATCCGTTGTAATCATTGAATGTAATGGTGTCCTCATCAAAGTCCATGATCATATAATAGCCGTTTTCCCGCTTGAAAGTCACCTCGTTTCCCTTATGGGAAACCTCCACCCGAAACTGTGAATCTTCAAAATACTCATTGTATACGAAATTCAACACATGACACCAGTCATCCATTTCCACCCAGAGCATGTCATCTGCACCATCTACTATATAAAATGGCCAGGTATAACATTCTTCCTCACCAAAGTAAACTTCGATCTTTTCATTCTTTATCTGATGTTTTTTCTCATCTGCCATTCCCCAGACGAGAATGCAGCAAAGAACAGCCAGTAAAAGTGCCATCAGGATTTTCTTCATATCTTGCTCCTTTCCGTACCTCTCCATTTGTCATTCGTCACTGAAACTGTTCAGTATGCAGACCGTCCGAGACTTCCCAATGTAGCAGAGACATTTCAGTCTGTCTACCGTCGGACTGATCTTCAAAAAAAGGAAAACGGATCTGCTGCGGGCAACATTCTGTTGTCATCTGCCTTTTTTGTTTTCCCGCCTGTTTTTTAATTATATTTTCGTAATTATCAGAAAACAAGTCACAAGCATTGTCTGGGCGTTTCATTCTGTTTCTTTTTCTGCAGACAATCCAAACATGGCCGCATAGATTTTCCGTCCCGTATCCGTTTTAAATACCTGTTCATAAGTCGTCCGTACTGCCTCCGGCGAAACATTGTTTTCAAAACTGTTTACGATGAAGTCCGCTTCCAGAAGAATCTGATGATCCATTCCATCCACTGGTGAAAGCGTATGATGCTCGCCAACCAGACAGCATACACGCTCCGTTTCCGCCTCATCAAAACACAGTTCCCGGAGAAGTATCCGGGCTAGAGGCGGTCCTTCCAGTTCCTGCAGTTTTCCCGGATGACTCCCGTATTTTTGATTGCACAGTGGAATCCCGATGTCATGGACCAGCGCAGCAGCCTCCAGAACCTCTACAAAATGTCCATCCATCTGTTCAGTTTCCGCAATCAACTTCGCATAACTGTGCACTTTGGTGAAATGCTGAATCAGATCCGGATCACCCCTGTCAAACTCAATCATTCTAAGAAACAAACTGCGAATCCGTTCCGTCATCTTTCTTCCCTCTTTTTCTGTCAGGTCTGAATTTCGAGCATCTCCTGCAAAGACCCGTCGTCCTCAAACACCATGAAATCACGTACACCGAGATGAACCTGCTGCCCTTTCTTCCTCTTCCTGTATTCATACCCGCTGGCAATCACACGGACCAGTGTACTTCCGACACGGACACGGCAGTCGTCCACATCCCCCAGGTAATACTGTTCCTCCAGTGTGCCGCTCAGAATGCCGTTATCATCAAAGAAGAGGTTTTCCGGACGAATGGCCACTTCGACTTTCCCGCTGCGCGGACCATCGTAAGAAAGCGTCTGTCCACCCATCGACGGAATTGTGATTTTCCCGTTTTCCGATATTCCCTTGAAGAAATCCACTTTTCCAAGGAAATCCGCCACAAACTGGTTCGCAGGCTGATTGTAAATAATCTCAGGGCTTCCGCTCTGCTGAACCACACCACGATTGATCAGAAAAATGCGGTCGCTCATAGCCATCGCCTCTGTCTGATCATGCGTCACATAAACAACCGTGATACCCAGCTTCCGCTGGATCTCCTTGATCTCAAATCGCATGGATTCACGCAGCTTAGCATCCAGATTTGACAGCGGTTCATCCAAAAGGAGCAGTCCGGGTTCTGCTACCAGTGCACGGGCCAGAGCGATACGCTGCTGCTGACCTCCTGAGAGCTGATTGGGAAACCGCTTCGCATACTGACTGAGATGTACAATCTCCAGCACCCGTTCCACATTGGTCCGGATCTCCTCTTTCGGCCGTTTCTTTATGGTCAGCGGATAAGCCACATTATCAAAGACATTCATATGCGGCCAGACCGCATAGCTCTGGAAGACCATGCCGATGTTTCTCTTTTCAGGCGGTACAAAGGTTTTTCCTCCGGAAACCAGTTCATCCCCAATGTAGAGTTCCCCGCTGGTCGGCTTTTCAAATCCGGCAATGATGCGGAGCATCGTCGTCTTCCCGCACCCGGAAGGCCCAAGCAGCGTGACAAATTCTCCTTCTTCAAAGACTTCATTAAAATCCCTGAGCACCGCATTGTTTCCAAATGACTTGGAGATGTGCTTAATTGTTACAGTTGCCATCCGGTTCAGTCCTTTCTCAGATTGAGTATAGTGATTGATTCTCCGTAAGGATATTTATAAAAAGCCAATATTGGCTGAAGATTTCGCGTTCCTTATGAATCTTATCTGCCGAAAATCTTCTCTATTGTCGTTGATCCTGTCGTAAAGGTCCTGGAATCATATGCCGGAGCTGTGTTCATCTGCTCAATACCATTGTCCGATCCCAAATGCAGACAGACATTCATTGTCGCAGGCATTTGAGTACCCCATCGGATATTGAAACAATTTTTCATCGGCTCCACTATTTGCCATGCTGCTGCAGAATAACTGACGGTTCCTTTGATATGCTTGATATTCGGATTTTCTCTTGAATTGTGGCATGTATAATCAGCATATTCTCTGCCGCTTTTGTTTCTGGTTATTTCGTATAGTTCCAGTACGTAATCTGCACCTGTGACTTTGTGCCGTCAGTTTCTTCTGTCACTCAGGATTCTATACCACAGATTCCACAAATCAAAGGATTTTTCCCGCTGTCATCTA
>CACXHF010000054.1 GCA_902767305.1 uncultured Eubacteriales bacterium | reverse complement strand
ATGCGCCTGCGGGATGTCCTGCAGAGCGGTAAGGCCCGGCTGGATTTCGGTTCCCTGACGAATCTCTCTGACCGCAATGGCCACATTATCCTCAGGCTTGATTTGTACGGTTGTACGCATGTTTTACTCCTTTTTGGCAGAGACCGGGGAATCCGGCACTGCTGTTCAGTTGCTTCTGTCCAGCGGACCGGTGCCAGGCACCGGCCTCCGGTGATTGAAAAGGCCGACCGGCAAAAAACCGGCCGGCCATGATGCATTATCTTACCAGACAGGGCTTTTTATTATCAAATTTCCAGCCGGGGATCAGGAACTGCATGCCGATGGAATCATCACGTGCACCCAGGCAGTTCTCCATGTAGATCTTGTTGGCCTTCTTGACCTGATCCAGATCCACATCGATGCCAAGGCCGGGCTTCTTGGGCAGATCAATGCAGCCGTCCACAATCTGCAGGGGCTCCTTGGTCAGCCGCTCGCGGCCTTCCTGCCAGATCCAGTGGGTATCGATGCCGTTCATCTTTCCGGGAATGGCGGCGGCACACTGGGTGACCATGGCCAGCGAAATGTCAAAGTGGTTGTTGCTGTGGCAGCCCCACATGAGACCGAAGTCATTGCACAGCTGACCCACGCGGACAGAGCCGTTCATGGTCCAGAAGTGAGGATCTGCCAGCGGGATGTCCACGCTCTGCAGTGCGATGGTGTGGCACATCTGACGCCAGTCGGTGTTGATCATGTTGGTAGCGGTGGGCATCATGGTTGCCTTGCGGAACTCGGCCATGACCTCGCGGCCGGAGAATCCATCCTCGGCACCGCAGGGATCTTCCATGTACGCCAGAACCTTCTTGAGGTCCGGTGCAACTTCGAGTGCTTCCTTCAGGCTCCAGCAGCCGTTGGGGTCCAGATCGACGCGGGCATCAGGGAAGGCCTTCTTGATGGCCGTCACGGCCTTGACCTCTTCCTTCGGGGCAAGAACGCCGCCCTTGAGCTTGAAGTCGACGAAACCGTACTTTTCGACGGTAGCCCTGGCCAGCTCGACGATGGCATCCGGCGTCAGAGCTTCCTCATTGCGCAGTCTGTACCAGGCGCAGTCGCTGTCTTCCTCACTGATATACGGCAGGGTGGTCTTCTTGCGGTCGCCGATATAGAACAGATAGCTGAGGAACTGCACACGGTTGCGCTGGATGCCGTCACCCATCAGGGCTGCGGCAGGTACTTCCAGGTACTTGCCCAGAAGGTCCAGGAGGGGGGCTTCAATGGCGGTGACAACGTGTACGCCGGTGCGCAGATCAAAGGTCTGCAGGCCGCGCACATCATCCTTGATATTGGCATTGAGCCAGGCACGTACCTTGTTGAGCGTTCCCTTGTAATCGGAAATCGGGGTGCCCAGTACCAGATCCTTCACCTGCTCAAGGGCCTTGGTGATCTTCTGGCCGCCGGGCACTTCTCCTACGCCCAGGTTTCCTGTGCTGTCTTCCAGCACGACGACGTTACGGGTAAAGTAAGGCGCGTGCGCACCGGACAGGTTCAGCTCCATGCTGTCATGGCCCGCCACAGGATACACGTCCATTTTAACTACCTTGGGGATCATGTTGTTTCCTCCTGGTTATTATTTCAGATTCATGCCGATGCGGACTGCACGCAGCAGCCGTTCGGCAGCATTTTCATACAGTTCAAGTGCGTCGGTCATGGCCTTTTCAAGGGTCATGGGACCGTTTGCGATGGTCATGATGGTGCTTTCACACAGGTCAAAGAGTCCTTCGGCCCCTTCGCCGATGCCGCCCACAATGGCGAGCGTCGGGATGCCTTTCAGCGCGCAGCGCCGGGCGACACCGACAGGAACCTTTCCGAAACGGACACTCTGTCCGTCGATTCTGCCTTCGCCGGTAATGGCCAGACTTACACCTTCCAATTTCCGGTCAAAGTCCACGGCGTCAAGGACAGCGTCGATGCCGCTTTTCAGCTGTGCACCGAGAACCCCGCCCAGAGCGGCACCGAGACCGCCGGCTGCACCGGCGCCCGGGAAACCGGCGATATCCCGTCCGACGGCTTCGCTGACGACACGGGCATAACTGACCATGCCTGCTTCCAGCTCGTCCCGGATGGCCGGAACGGCGCCTTTCTGCGGGCCGTAGATAAAGGTCGCACCGTTTTCACCCAGCAGCGGGTTGGTCACATCGCAGATGACGGTGATCCGGGTTTCCCGCAGTTCGGGCATCAGGCCGGTAAAATCGGCACTGCAGACGTTTTTCATCTCTCCGCCGACGGGGCTTACCTCCCGGCCGTCCCTGTCGGTGAACCGTGCGCCAAGCGCCTTGAGCATGCCCATGCCGCCGTCATTGGTGGCGCTGCCGCCGATTCCGATGAGAATGCGGCGCACTCCGCGCCGGAGTGCATCGGCGATCATTTCGCCGGTGCCGAGACTGGTGGCATTCCGGGGATCCTTCCTGTCTGCAGGAACATAGGGCAGGCCGCTGGCCTGTGCCATCTCCATGACGGCGGTTCCGTCGCTGAGCAGTCCCCATTCGGCCGTTTCCTGCTCAAAGAGAGGCCCGGTGACCACGGTCTGCATCCTTGTTCCCCCCATGGCACGCAGAAGGGCGTCTACCGTTCCCTCACCGCCGTCGGCAACGGGGACGGAAACTGTTTCGCAGCCTGGAAAGAGGCGGGCTGTCACGCGCTCCAGAATGTCGCAGCATTCCATGGCAGAAAGTGATCCCTTGAAGGAATCAGGTGCAAAGATGAATTTCATATCGTGTCTCCCGTATATTCAGGCGAGGCGAAGCAGAAGCGCTTCGCCCCGGAGGTGATCAGTGATGCAGCACTTCGCCGGTGAGCTTCTGATAGTACTTGAGCAGTGCACTGTGATCGCAGGAGCCGTCGCCGTCGTGATGCAGAACTTTCATCATTTCGAGGACACTCTGGGTCAGCGGGATGGGGGCATCCACAGCCTTGGCCGCGTCAACGACGTTGTTGAGGTCCTTGATGTGCAGGTCAATGCGGAAGCCGGGCTGGAAATTCTGGTCCATCATCATGGGTGCCTTGGCGTTCATGACAGTGCTGCCGGCCAGGCCGCCGCGGATGGCTTCGAAGATCTTCTGGGGCTCAACACCGCACATCTGGCCCATCTGCATGGCTTCAGCCAGAGCAGCGATATTGACAGCCACGATGGTCTGGTTGCACAGCTTGGTGACGTTGCCGGCGCCTACGTCGCCGCAGAGAACCACAGAGGAACCCATGGCTTCGAGAACGGACTTGAAGCGGTTGAAGGTCTCTTCCTTGCCGCCGACCATGAAGCTGAGGGTGCCGTCAACAGCCTTGGGCTGTCCGCCGGATACCGGAGCATCCAGCATTTCGATGCCGTGCTTGGCCAGCTCGGCAGCGATTTCACGGCTGGCAACCGGGTTGATGGAAGAGCAGTCGATGAATACGGCGGTCTTGGGCATCTTTTCGGCCAGTTTGTCGTCCTCCAGCATGACGGACTTGACGTGCGGACTGTTGGGGAGCATGGTGATGACCAGGTCCACGTCGCGGACGGTTTCAGAAGAGCTGGCGCAGGCGGTGGCACCGGCAGCCTGGAGCTCCTTGATGGTGGCTTCGTTGCGGTCATACACAAACAGCTGGTGGCCTGCTTTCAGCAGGTTCTTTGCCATGGGCTTTCCCATAATTCCAAGACCGATAAATGCAATTTTCATAAGACATTCCTCCTAAATATATTATTGAATGAGTTGGATAAGCCAGGTGATAAAGGGAACGGTAATCACGCTGAGCAGCGTGGATACGCTGACACAGGCCGAGGCAAAAACGTGATCGCCGCCATATCGTTCCGCCATGGCTGCTATATTGCTTGCCACGGGCATGGCCAGGAGAATCACGCAGATGTTCATGACCATTTCATCCGAATGCAGGACTTTCAGCAGGACGGCAAACAGCAGGGGAAAGAGAATCAGACGAAGTGCGGTAATCCCGAGTACGGAGGGATCCAGGAGCTTCCGGAAATCCATGTGCGCCAGCGTTGCGCCGATGAGAATCATGGAAAGCGGGCCGGTCATGCTGCCGAGATTGGCAATGGCCTTGCCGAAAACGCCGGGAATCTGCCAGCCGGTGATCATCAGCACCGCACCGATGTAGATGGTAACCACCATGGGATTGAGCAGCACGTTCCTGACCCAGCCGCCTTTCTCCGGTTTGACGAAGAAGCCGAGCCCCACCGTCCACTGCAGGATGCGGGGCGGTATCAGGTACATGCTGGCGTAAAACACGCCGGCCGGTCCGAAGACCAGGCTGATAATGGGAAGACCCGCGTTGCCGGCATTACTGAACATGCTGGCATACATCAGGACTTTCCGCTTGTTGTCCGGCTGATGCCGCCAGAGCACTTTGCCCAGAAGACCGGTTACAACGCAGCCTGCCAGGGCAATGATCATGACCCAGAGAGAGGCGAGAAGTTCATCCCCTGTCGTGGGTTTGTTGAATGCGTTGAGGACCATCATGGGCATGGCCACATCCATCAGCAGCCGGACAAGAACGGCACGGTTGTCCTCCCGGACGATGTTAAGACGGCTGATAATGAACCCGCACAGCATGTACAGGAACAGAAGCAGCTGCGTGTCGATCATCCGGGAGACAATATCGCTCACAGCAGGCCCATCCCCGCCAGAACGGTGCGGAGTTTCTCGCGCTGATCCTCATGCAGCGGCAGAATGGGCGGGACGCAGTCGCCGCAGTCGTGGCCGATGAGCTTGAGCGCTTCCTTGAGGGTTACCGGGAAGGAGCCCATATTGGTGGCAATGCGCAGTGCGCTGAGCTTAAACTGAGCATCCAGAGCGCCTTCATAGTCTTTCTGACAGAATTTCTCGTAAATGTCGACGGCAATGCGCGGGGCGACATTGGCACAGCTGGCAATGGCACCGGTGGCACCGTAATGCAGGCCGGCCAGGATGAGGGTATCGCGGCCCATCATGACGCTGAAGTTCTTGCCGCGGGTCAGACGGATGTATTCCTCCGCATTGGTCATATCGCCGGTTGAATCCTTGGCGGCCACGATGTTGTCGATTTCGGCCAGACGGGCGACCGTGGCGGGTTCCACCGTGACGTTGGTCTTGGGCTTGTTGTTGTAGATGATGATCGGCAGGCTGGTCTCAGCGGCGATGGCACGATAGTACTCGTATACTTCTTCCTGTGTCTGGCTGACAAACATGGGGGTAAGGACGCTGAGCGCATCGATGCCGCCGATCTTCTCAACTGCCTTGGCAATGGCAATGGCACCCTTGGTGGTGATGTGGTTCGCACCGGCGTAGATCTGCATGCGGCCGGCAACGGCATCCTTGGTCACCTCAAGCAGGTGATTGTAAAAGCCCTGATCATGAGCGTAGAACTCACCGGTGGTGCCGAAGGGGAATACACCGTGAATGCCGTTTTCGGCCAGGTAATCGATCAGGCCGCGGTAGGCTTTCTCATTCAGGTTTCCGTCCTGATCAACGGGGGTAACAATGGGGACCACGATTCCCTTTGGTGTAAAGCTCATTGTCTATCTCTCCTTTTCTTATGGCAGCCATGGGGTTGTGAGCGTGCCACTTTGGTCGAATGTGATGGCCTCAGGCGCATCAAGTGCAGTAAGGCCTGTATATTTGCCGGCCTGTACATCGTTATAGTAGGCGGCAGAGAGCATGATCTGTCCGACGTGCAGACTGTTGCGGATACGGATGATACGGGGATTGTCCCTGTCAATACGGTTGCAGGTACGGATGCAGAACTGAATGGCCTCCTTATCCGTACTCATGACACAGGGCACCATGGCGCTTTTGATGACCGTGCTGGTCATGCAGTTGGTGTACATGGCGTCTGCATCGATCTGATCGAAGATGCGCCGCGTAATGGCGCTGGCCAGGCCGATTCCGAGGGAATTGCCGTGGCTCTCCGGCGTCAGATCCAGGAAACAGGTGCGTTGGACCTGTACGCCTCCGGAGGCATAAGGGGTTGAGAAGGTACCGGTGATGTTGGGGTCGACGCCGGTTCCGCTGAAGTTCTTGCCGATCTGATCCACGATCAGGACATCCCCTTCACCCACCAGAATGGAGGGCATATTGGCAAAGGCGATCTTGAGCAGTTCCGGTTCCCGCTCGAGAATTTTCTCGGCCGGGATTGCCTCAAACATCATGGTCTGATCATATGCGTTTTCAAGGCATGGAATGGCAAACAGAATCTTTCCGGTTCCCAGGGTAACCCTGGCCATGGTGGGAATATTCCGGGCAATGATGTCCATGCCGTCTGAGTGGACCTGCTCCGCTCCGCGTTGCTTTCCAAGACCCACGGTCATCATCTTGCAGGGACCGCTTTCCACCGGACCGCGGAAGGCATTGTGGGGTTTCAGACGGCAGGAAAGGATGATTCCGTCGGACTCATAGGCGTTTTTGTCCATATAGACGGGCTTGCCCAGCTCACTGAGTCCCAGCAGGACGGTTTCCATGGAGGAGAGAATGGGACAGCCCATCTTTTCCTCCGTGATGCCGTAACCGGCCAGCAGCTCACGCTGGCCCTCTGCGGTTGCGCCGCCGTGACTGCCCATGGCCGGGACGATAAAGGGACTGGCACCATGCGCTCTGACACAGGCCACAACGGAGCGGGTAATCTCATCCACGTTCCGGATTCCCCGGCTGCCTGCCGTTACGGCGATGCGCATGCCCGGCCGGATGCGCGCGGCCATGCCGGAGCGCTCGATTTCATCAAAGATGGTCTTTTCGATATCCTCCCGCTCGATGTGGGCATCCGGGAATTTCTGGGAAGCGTGGAACATGCCGGGCAGCGGCACATCTCTGAGAAGCCGCGAAACAGTTCCGTCATTACGTATTCTCAAGAACGTTCATTCCTTCCTGTTAGTGCTGCGGGTAAAGCTTGAACTGATGTCAAGCTGGGAACGGTATTTGGCCACGGTGCGGCGGGAGAGGGAGATCCCCCGCTTTTCGAGCTCTTCCGTAATGGCTCGGTCGGAGAGACGCTCGTTGCTCTGACAGATTTCCTGAATGATCTCTTTTACCCGCGCTGTGCTGACGCCGCCGGAGAGACTCTTCTGGAAGAAATGGGAGAGGGGAAAGGTGCCGCGCGAGCAGTACAGGTACTTACTCTGAATGGCACGGTAGACAGTTGTCTCGTGGACATCCAGTTCCTGTGCAACTTCGTCGATGCGCAGGGGAATCAGGCTGTACAGGCCGAGAAAGAAAGCATGCTGTTCACGGACAATGATCTGGGCGATTTTCTCCATGGTCGTCTGCCGCATCTCAACAGCACGGATCATCTGGGAGGCGGTGGACTGCATTCGCCTGGCGTAGGCGGCTTCTTCCCCCTCAAGTGTTTCCGTCAGACGCCGGAATGTGGGGTCCGGCCGGAAGGAGGGATAGTAATCATTATGGAACAGGATGCTCAGTCCGCCGGCGGCATCTGCTTCCACGGTGAATTCAGGCATGATGTACTGAACGGTTTCAGGACGAAGCGAACAGGGGGATGGACTCAGCCCGCGGATGGTGTCCACACACTGACGGATTCTTGGCATGGCGGCGCCGGTTTCTCTGGCGATCCGTCTCAGGTCTCCTTTTCCGATGTCCAGGAGATGGAGGCGGATCAGGTCATAGCAGAGGGGATCGACGCCCTGACGGGCACGCAGTTGCAGTTCAAGGCATTCCTCAACGGAACGTGCGCCGATGCCGGCGGGCTCCAGTGACTGTACAGCTTCGAGAGCCCGGTGTGCATCGTCCAGAGAAACACTGTTTTCCGCGGCAAATGCATCCAGATCTTCGGTGAAGAAACCGCGTGAGGAAAGAAGATGCAGGATTTGCCGGGCAAGCCGGATGGTCACCTCATCCAGGCGGCTGAGGCGGAGCTGCTGCTCCAGATCCTCAATTCCCGTGTCTGACGGGGCAGCTGTTTCCCGGCCTGTTCCCTCTCCGGAGAATCCGCTTCCGGTGTACCTGGCCCGGACCTGCATTGCATAATCCTGTGCCGACTTGCGCGGCGGCACATATTCAAGAGCAGGATTTTCCTGGACGACTTTGAGCATGTATTCACTCAGTTCGTCAAGGTCCATTGACAGGAGGTGGATGACGGTCTGAAGGCCCTGGGACAGCTTTTGTGTCTGCTGCACTTCAAGTCGGTTTTCAGTCATGTCTGCACCTCCTGTCTGAGAATTGATTAGGATGCTTTTTTCTTCTTAAGCAGCGGCTTCAGAATATAAATCAGCAGGACGGCGACGGCGATCGCGAGGAAAATGGCACTGATGGGGCTGGTCAGGAAAGGAACAAAGCTGCCTTTGGTACGGATCATACCGCGGCGGTAGTTGACCTCTGCCAGGGGCCCCAGAATGAAGCCGAGAATAAAGGGCGTCGAAGGAATTTCAAGTTTCTTGAAGGCAAAGCCCAGTGCACCGAACACCAGACAGGCAATGACCTGGCTCATGTTGTTCTTCAGGGCGTAGGCACCGATGGTGCAGAGGACGAATACGCAGGGCAGCAGGATATACTTGGGAATGCTGAGAAGTTTCACAAAGATGCGCAGTCCGAAGAACTCCATGAACAGCATGATGACGGAGGCAATCAGCATGGCCGCAAAGATGCCGTACACGATGTCAGCCTGATTCTGGAAGAGCAGGGGTCCCGGAGTGAGGCCGTGGAGCGTGAGGGCGCCCAGCAGCATGGCCGTCGTGGTATCACCGGGAATACCCAGGGTGAGCAGCGGCACCATGGCGCCGCCGATGGTGGCATTGTTGGCGGTTTCGGAGGCAACGACGCCGTCGATACGGCCGGTGCCCAGAGGTCCGAGTTCTTTTGCATGCTTGTCGGAGTTTTTGGCAACGGTGTAGGCCATCATGTTGCTGGTACCGCCGCCGATACCGGGCAGGATGCCGATGCCCATGCCGATCAGAGCGGAACGTATGGCGTTGACGATCTGGCTGCGGAATTCACTCATGCTGAAGCCGAAGCCTTTTACACCCTTCATGCTGGGCTGAATGACTTCCTCGTCATTGTGGCGGCTGGTCTCGGCAGCACTGATGATCTCGCCGACGGCGAACAGACCGACCATGACGGCCAGCATGTCGAATCCACCCTTGAGGGCTGTCTGGCCGAAGGTGAAGCGGGCGGTGCCTTCAATGGCATCTGTGCCGACCGTGGAGAACATGAAGCCAAGAACACCTGCCATTACGCCCTTGATCATGTTGCCGCTTGAGAGCGTGGCGATCATGGTCAGTGAGAAGATGGCGATGGAGAAAAACTCGAAGTTGCCGAAGTTGATGGCTGCCCGTGCAATCTGGGGTGCAATGAACATCAGCAGGACGGTGGAGAAGATTGTACCGATAAAGCTGAACACAACACCGACGCCGAGTGCCTTGGCAGCCTGTCCTTTCTTGACAAGCGGATGACCGTCAAAGCAGGTAGCTACGCTTGAAGGCGTGCCCGGAATGTGCAGCAGGATGGCGGAAATCAGACCTCCGGAGATGGCGCCGATGAACAGAGCCATCAGAAGCGTCATGGCGTTAGAGGAAGTCATGGCATAGGTGACAGGCAGGAACAGCGCGATGGCCATGGTGGCAGAGAGTCCGGGAAGTGCACCGAATACGATGCCGACGGCCACGCCGATAAACATCAGGAAGATACCGGTGGGGGTCAGGACGGTGGCGAAACCGCCGCCGATCAGTTGCAATGTAGACATGATCCTTTTCTCCTTTCTTCTATTCTGTCATCAGAAGCCCAGAAGACTCTCGATGATGCCGCGGGGCAGCAGCTGCTGCAGCCCGATACGGAAAGCGACAAACACGAATGCGGTGAACACGACCGTTACGATGGCGAACAATCCGTAGTTGCGCTTCTCCGGCGGCGCCAGGATGATCATCTGAAGGAACAGATAAATGATAGTAGAAAGGATGAAGCCCAGAGTCGGCATGATGAGGATATAGCCGATGATGACGGCAAAGGTGTAAACCACTGCCAGGATATCGCCTCGATCCAGCTTTCTTGACGAGTCCGACTCCTGAACGGATGATTTCAGCTTGCTGATGCCCTGGATGATACAGATAATGGAAAGAACAAGCAGGATAACGCCCAGGAGCGTCGGCATGATCTTTGCACTGGCGTAGCCGGGGGTAAGTTTGGGACGGGTCTTGATCTGCTGAGCATTAAACAGGTAGAAACTGCTGAACAGCAGCATCACGACGCCCAGAATCAGGTCCCTGCATTTTTTGAACGACATACAATTCCTCCTCCGCAATAAAAGTTTACTTACACAGATATATGCAAAAAGTGTGCCAACTGATCTCTGATTGGAATATTTTATTCGGCCGGTGTACCAAAAGTCAAAAAAAGTGCAGGGATCGGCCCCAGACACAGGAAAGAGCGCTCTGAATATCTCTCTGTGGAAGTCAGCGGAATTTCCTGCACTGCCGCAGGGGAAGCCCAGGCGGCAGGAAACACAGAAAAAAGTCCGGAAGACACACGAACGGCTGTACATTGGATGGAAGATTATCGGGTCACGGCCGATATATATATAAGGAAGAGATGGATCATTTTCTGCACAGGCCGGTCAATCCGACATTGACTGTGACGCCTGTTCGGGCCTTTGGTTCTGAAGGGATCGTTTCAAACGTTTCATTAGGTTTCATAATGAACCCATCTATCCGTTTTAAAATGAAACCATTCGAATGTTTTGTAGAACGGATATACACGAAAAATGAGAAATTCCACCGTTTTTTCAGGGAAACTATTTTTTTATGCACATAAATCAAATTTGGCACGAT
>CACXHF010000053.1 GCA_902767305.1 uncultured Eubacteriales bacterium | reverse complement strand
TTTTAGGCGCAGCGGGTTCATTGGTGGGCTGAGTTGCAGTGGGCTGAGCCTGCATATCAGGCACATTTACGCTGACAGTCGGCTGAATCTGAGGTTCCGGCTGTGCAGCCTGCATTGCCGGCTCTGCCGGAGCTATGGGCTTAACTTTCGCTCCGCAGTTTGTGCAGAACGATGCACCTTCCTTTATCTGTTTTCCGCATTTTGTACAGAACATATTAAAACCTCCAAAAAAATCAGATCTTTGCTGCCCTCATGCTTTCTTCAACGCTCTTTACGACGTCTTCGGGATAACCGCTAAACTCAACTATTTCAAGCACTGTCTTTCCGCGCCTGAGCATATCGGCTATCACTTCTTCTTTGCCTTGTTCTATGCCTGCTTCTTTTCCCCTGTTATACGCAATAACCCATGGTGGATCTAAAACCTTTCCGCCCATATAATCACCTACTTTCTCATTGAGAACAGTTTGTTTGGATGTAAGTTTACTGAAGACACTGTGTGTCACCCCTATGATAACACTAATCGAACTTGCTGACAACCTGCCGTTCTCCTGCTCTTTCAGCAGTCTGGCATTAATATCTCTGTACAATTCCAGCATGCTTTCAATGCGATTCTCATCTTGATTTATCACATCAAGTTCCTTTTCATAGTTAAAGATATAAAACGGGATCAGCATATACAGCTGTTTTTCAAAGATCATTTCCACTGTAAAATCAGTTTCTTTTATTATTGGAACATAATATGTACTGCTCTGTCCGGGTGTTTCAATGATTATCGTTGCCTTTTCCGGAGCTTTCTTTGACTCCCTTAATAGCAAAAGACCGGTGTGGGGCATCTTTACCCGAAGTACATAGTTTGTTTCTTCCGCCTCTTCGATTGCAATCTGTGATCCGTACTCGAACAGCCTTACCAGAATTGATCCGTCATAGGGCTTACTCTCACATTCAAGATGATACTTCTTACAAACATCACCTTGAGTTATGGAAAAGTGCGAATCCGTGATTCGTTTTTCCTGGGAATGATTCTCATGCTCAATAAAATGCTCATTTCGCATTCTGGTGACAACTGCGGTATTGTTATACTTCTCGTCGAATACATAATTAACAAACGAGATCAAAACATCATCGCAGTTTCCCTCCATTGTCCTGAATGCGTCGTCGTATGCGATATTTGAATATATCGGTACATTATGGTTTTCTTTTTCTTCTGTCATTCTTTTTCCTCCTTTTTTGAACGCAAAACAAGCCACCTGCTTTTATTGCAGGCAACAGCCACTTCAACCTATCTGCATTCAGAGAAAAAGAATACTCCCTACCACTCATCAACAAATAAATTTACTAAACCACTCTACACTATACTCATTGGAATATTGGGGCGAACGCCCTAAACCGATGCAAATGAAGTTGTGAATTTACAATAACATATTATGATTTGACAGTAAATCAGTTAACATCTGATTTAAGAAAAAATTCATATCTGTATTATACAAAAACACCGGACGTCTGAGCTGACGTCCGGTGCTGATCTGCTCTAACAATACAATCGATTAGACAGATAGTTTTCAGTCCTGATCCATTCTGAACACAAAAATATTCTCCATTCTCTGTGCCCATTCAACCAGCGACAAAGCATCCCCCTGATAATTGGCATAGAATTCTGCATTTTCAGAAGCATCATATACAAAAAGACATATTCCGTCATATCCCTCGGGCACCATGCATACGAAAGTGAATTTTTCATAAGTATAATTCCCGTCTTCCATCCATCCGAAATCAGCATATTCCGGGTGATAATCATGGTCTTCTTGTATCGAGAACCAATGTCCACCATACCCATAGTTCTCCCCTAACCAGTTTACTGATCCTTGTAAAACCTCATCATCTATATAATAATCTATTAAATTAGCTGTGAAGTGGGTATTGGCCGTATTACAGATGAATTCCACATCTATTTCTCTATATTCATACCCTTCTGTCTTTTCAGCATAGAATTCTTCATCGGATTCACATACTCTGTAATTCGTAAATCTAACCTTGGCTTCTTCTTTTCTGCCCGGAGTATTAAACAGTTCCGACCATTGAGTATTGAAATCATAGTACTCATCCAATTCCGCAAAGTCATCATAGTCTGCCCATGCAGCTTCCAGCGGTTCTCCCTCAGTGCCGCCGCAGATCTCGCAGGTTTTAGGTTGCTGGTAATTA
>CACXHF010000052.1 GCA_902767305.1 uncultured Eubacteriales bacterium | reverse complement strand
GGCAGTGACTACGATGGCCAGCACGCCGCCATTATTGGAGAGGGCGCCGATCAGGTTGTTCGGCACCGCGTTCAGCAGGATCATCAGTGGATTGGAGCCGGTTTTGCCGTTGCCGGCAACCAGGTCCAGCCCGGTGTTTCGAAACCATCCTGCCTTATAGCCTGCCATGCCCAAGACAGAGGCCAGGATGATGCCAATCACCGTGGTCAACAGGAAGCACAGCAGGGTTTTCCGTGAGATGCGCCCGAGCTTCCTTGAGTCCGAAATCCGTACCATGGCAAGAACGATGCTCGTGAACACCATTGGTACGATCACCAGCTGCAGGGCTTTTACAAAAAGCTGTCCGATGATATAGAAAAGGCCGATGGCACTTTCATTGCCGGCGACAGAGATATCCGCAAAGAGCAGATTATTAATGGTGTTCCAGACGGCGGCATTGCCGGATGCGGTGAGATTCTCACGCAGTGCGATGGCGCCCACGCCGCAGACGACGGCGGCAATCATAGCAATCAGCATTTTGACGGTGAGGTTTCCGGATGAAGTTTTCTGCATTTGTGCATCTCCTTTTGATTCCTGGGTGCGGACAACAAAACAGTTTTTCTGGTACGGGCACATGGAGACAATCGCAAAACAAAAGCTTCATCCGTGCAGATGAACGGTTTATGCAGATGCGTTCGCCTACATCGTATCCCGTATTCTGTAAAAGCCTGCTTTTCTTCTGGGAATTATAGAGTATCCGGAGAGTATCGTCAATTGTGCATTTCACAATATATGCCTGAGCGCACGGATTACGGTTACGGATCTTGTATGGCAGCATGGCTCAGTTGGCAGGACGAACGGGATGAGACTGCAGCAAAGCTGAGCTATACGGGTTGCACTGCCTGCATGATCTGACAATGATTCTGTCAGCGAACCGTCATTCTGTTTCAGCAGCAAAACGGGTTTTAGTATGACTTTGCTGACAGTCCGTTGACAAACAATCAACCTGCTGATAATCTGTTGAGGAAATTCCTGCTTTGTGATATGCGGGGCAACTCAGCAGCTAAGAATTGGGGAGGGATAAGCAAGGGTCGGCAATCCGGGAATACGGCGCCAAACCGGATTCTAAAAAGAGACTGATTCTGCAGGATGCCGGGGATGAACACTCCCGTGTATCTGTGTTTCCGGATCAGAGGATTGTATTGGAACTTCATCTATGGGTCCGGAGGGTCATATCAATGATCAGGGAAGTCAGGCGTGAAGAAATCCCCGCGTGTATCCGAGTTATACGGAACAGCCATCAGACCGTTGTTGACATGTTTGGGTTTACTATAGAGAATGCGCCGGGATATGTGGCGTTTGCCACCGACGGAAACTGTCTGCTCTGGCATATGGACAGCGAGCAGCAACTGATGTTTATGGAGGAAGAAAACGGAATCATCCGGGACAGTCCCTGTTTCTGAAAAAGGACAGTGAAAATGAACTGGGGAATCTGTCCGTTCTGCTCGAATACAGGCACCGGGGAATAGGAACCGCATTGCTGAAGCATTCTGTCAGGATTGCCCGGGAACATCACTGTAAAGTGATGCGGCGGAGCATTGTGGAGGAAAAACCCGTGCTTGGAAAATAGTACGAACAAAACGATGCCGTTCATACAGGTACGGAGAAATCTGACTTTTTTCCCTTCACCTGCGGGTACATGATGATTACTGTCAATCCCTGATCCGGCAGTCAGACAGTCCGGAATGATCTCAGGAATCAGAAAACTGCGGTACAGGGGAACGGAGAAGCAGTGATCTTCTTCATGGGAAAAAACATGAAGGAATAGTTTGGAAAAGAATCACCATCGAAATTGAGAATTTGGCGGAAAGACTGATGTATTATTACGAGAAGGATTACCTTATGCGGCTGATCCACGGCATCGCTCAGACGCTGGCCTGTCTGTACTTCGGAAAGAAGGGAGATACACTGCCTGCGGTAATGGGTCAGGTAGCAAGAGCAGATAACGATTATCTCTTGCGTATGATTGACAGCGGGCAGATCAATGCTGCGGAGGACAGACTGTTTGAACTGATTGAATCTGGAATCTGGGATACTGATCAGACAGCTGCCCTGATTATTTCGTTTTATGATTACCTGAACGTGAAGAAAGATGATTTTCTGGAAAGCTCCGGATTCAGCAGAGCCGAAATCCTTCAGGGACTGGATGAGGCACTGCGGATGATCGGGAAAACGATTCCTGAATATCTGAAAATGCCAGAATGAACATGTTTACGCTGAAACAGTTTCGGATCAGATATCATCTGATACATGGGACGATGACGGAGCAGGCAGACCTTCTGTCTGCAATGCTTTCAAAGCATGAGCACGGGGGACAGAGGATGAATCAGGCTTTTTCGACATGAGGGGACCCCTGTGCATTCTCAGAGTCAGTCATTCTCTGACCGGTTATTTGGAGGGTCTGCTCATTGATTGCGGATGTGAGCTACCGTGTTCCGGCATGCGTTCCGGAAAAGAAACGCACATTTGAAGAGATGAACGCAGAACACTATCCGGTCATGAATGGAATGTCTGCAGTGCATGCTTTGCTGAGCTGCTGGTTTTCTTACGGAACAGGGAATAAGGTCTGTATCCGGAAACGATTCACACGGAGAGCGGGAATATCCCGGGAAATCCTGACGGCGTGTGGAAATGAAACGAATGGTCTGCCATTGTCTGCTGCCGGATCCGGGGCTAACAACAGCCTGGTCGGCCTTACCCGGAGCTTCAGGAAGAGCGTACGGACAGATAACTTTTCCGGACACTGATTTAAAAAGGAGCCGTCGGGCTCTTTTCTTTTTTTTCTGTCTGAATTTTATTAGAATTGTCATATTGACAAGCCTGTTTACATGTGTATAATGATAAATAAGAACCTAAAATATTATAAAGGGGGTACCCATATGAAGAAACTTGTTGCTATGATGCTTGTCCTGATCATGGTGCTGTCTGTGACCGCTATCGCTTCGGCCGCTGAGCCCACGGGAAAAGTAATGCTGTATTCCTCCATGCAGGAAGAACAGCTGGTTGCCATTGAAACGGCTTTCGAAGCCAAATATCCCGGCATCGATATGGATCATTATTACAACGGCGGCGGCAAGCTGGTCAGCAAGATGGCTACCGAAGCCAAGGACGGGGGTCAGATTGCCTGCGATGTGGTATGGCTGGGTGACCCCTCCGACTACGAAAGCTTCAAGGCACAGGGATGGCTGGAGCCCTATGTGTCTCCTGAAACAGAACACATTGCCAAGGCTTATATGGATCCTGACGGATATTACACTGCAGGCCGTCTTGTAACCATGGGTATTGCCTGGTGCGCCCTGGATGGCATTGGCATCACTGCGGAGGAGGCACCTAAAACCTGGAATGACCTGCTGGATCCCAAATGGGAGGGACAGCTGGTCATGACGGATCCTGCTCAG
>CACXHF010000051.1 GCA_902767305.1 uncultured Eubacteriales bacterium | reverse complement strand
TCGTTTGTTTCAGTTTCATTAAGTTACATGGGAAAGAGTAGCAAGAAACGGCCTGATCTGGCGGTGTGCGTGTTTCGAAACTTTGACAGGCTGGTTGAAAAATTAACACTGTTTGTGTTAGAATACAATGATGAATGAGAGAAAACGAGCAGAGGGCTGCCTGAAGGGCTTCCGTGCAAAACGTTATTCTTGTGAGCGCAGGTCGACTGAATAGTGTGACAGGGAGGAAATCTGCGGGGCTATCAGAGAGACTGAATCTGTAGAATTCGTTTCTCAGGCGCAGATTGACTGGAGCAGGATGCTGGGTCAGGGTTGAGGAGTGAAGCAATGAATACAGATGCGATCATCCGGACGGGCAGGCAGACAGTGCTCATCGTGGAGGATGAACTGGTAAACCAGCAGCTGCTGGGATTTATTCTGAAGGAGTCATACAATGTTTTGTATGCCCAGAATGGTCAGGAAGCACTGGATCTGCTGCATTCGGAAAAATATCGGGTATCCATGATTCTCCTGGATATCATTATGCCGGTGATGGATGGAATCACGTTTCTGCGGCTGGCTGGGGAGGATGAGAGAATCCGTTCGATTCCCATTATCGTTCTGACCAGTGACAATGAAATGGAACTCGAAGCATTCCGTCTTGGTGCCATGGATTTTATTAAGAAACCTTATGACATGCCGGATATCATCCTGGCCAGAGTTCGCCGGATTATTGAGTTTGTTGAAGACAGGGAAATCATCAGGGATGTTGAACATGATCCTCTGACGGGGCTTTATAATCGCAGTTTCTTCTTTGAATACAGCCGGCGGCTGATGGAAAGAGAAAAGGAACGCACCTTTGACATGCTGGCCATCGATGTCGACCGGTTTCGGATTGCAAACGAAGTGTACGGCAGAACGTTCGGGGATCA
Source organism: uncultured Eubacteriales bacterium (assembly GCA_902767305.1). Taxonomy (GTDB): domain Bacteria; phylum Bacillota; class Clostridia; order Christensenellales; family Aristaeellaceae; genus Ventricola. The sequence continues at coordinate 4,092 of CACXHF010000051.1, read as the reverse complement.
GGTGCTGTGTTCGCTGGCAGACGGCATCCGGAAGGTTCTTCACGGACATCTGGGAATCAGCTGCCGTGCCGATGCAGACCTTTTCTATGTGCTGATAGAGCATGGAGCAGATCTGAAGAATTCTCTGGAGCAGATCCGTTCCTGTATACATGAGGGCGAACATCCCTCTGTTCTCCGGATAAGGATGGGAGCATACAGTGGGATCGGTTTTGAGCATCCGGTCAGCTGGTATGCTGAGGCATCAAAATCTGCCTGTGACAGCATCCGCAGAAACTATCAGACGGATATCATGATCTACGATGAGGAACTGCACCGGCGGGAACTGTATAATGAACGTCTGATTGCCGATGTGGATACGGCGATTGAGGAACGGCAGTTTGTGGTGTTTTTTCAGCCGAAATATGCCATTCAGGGAGAACGGCCAGTACTTGTCAGCGCAGAAGCCCTGATCCGTTGGAATCATCCGGAACTGGGATTTGTCAGTCCTGGCGACTTTATTCCGCTTTTTGAGGAAAACGGACTCATTCTGAAGGTGGACAACTATGTATGGCGTGAAGCCTCCCGTCGGCTGAGAGAGTGGAAAGAACGATACAAGCTGGATCTGCATATTTCAGTTAATGTTTCCCGAAAAGATCTGTTCAGCACCGATCTGAGTCAGCAGCTGCAGTCCATTATCATCGAAAATGGCCTTTCGGTGGATGACGTGACCCTGGAGGTTACAGAATCGGCATATTCTCAGGATGCGGATCAGATGCTGAAGGCAGTAAAGACACTGCGGGATGGCGGATTTAAAATCGAGATGGATGATTTCGGATCCGGATATTCTTCGTTGAACATGCTTTGCATGATGCCGATTGACGCGCTGAAAATTGACATGAAATTTGTGCGTAACATTGCCATATCAAAGACTGGATACCGGATTGTGGAACTGGTTGCAGAGATGGCACGGGCACTGAATGTGCCCACAATTATCGAAGGTGTCGAAGACAGGGAACAGTATGAGCTGGTCAGACGGGTCGGCTGTGATATTGTCCAGGGTTATTATTTTTCGAGACCGGTAGACGCGGAGAACTTTGAAAAACTGATCGAAAAGGAAGCCAGTCAGCGGGGCTGACCTGAAAAGAACTGGAGAAAGGAACAAGAAGATGCTGACAGTAGAGACACTCAGAAATTATGGTGCAAACGTTAAGGAAGGAATGGCTCGCTGCCTGAATAATGAGACGTTTTATTTAAAGATGGTCCGTCTTGGTCTTTCTGATGCAAATTTTGACAGACTGAAAACAGCGGTAAGCAACAAAAATGCTGTCGCTGCATATGAAGCGGCACACGGTCTTAAGGGATCTATTGGTAATCTGGCTTTGACGCCGATTTTCAATCCTGTATGTGAATTGGTAGAAATGCTGCGTGGGAAAACAGAAATGGTGGATACCGGTAATCTGGTAGATACGATCATTGCTGAACGCGATAAGCTGCTCAAACTGGATTCATAAAAGCGGCTGATCGTATCCTTTTTTGAATCCGACATGAGAAAAACGGATTCAGGCGAGGAAATTCAATGCTGATTCATACTTATTTATCTGTTCTGGGGCGGATTACCATTGCCAGTGACGGAGAGGCAGTAACCGGACTGTGGTTTGAGGGACAGAAATACGATCTGGCAGGCGTTCCGAAGACAGCTCTGGAAAGCGGAGAATCCCCGGTTATTTCAGAAACCAGACGATGGCTTGATGATTATTTTGCAGGACGCAAGCCTGATTTTTCCCCACGGTTGCTGTTTCATGCAACACCGTTTCGTGAACTGATCTGGAGACTTCTTCTTGAAATACCTTATGGGGAAACACGAACTTACGGGGAGATTGCCAGAGAAGCGGCGATTCGGACAGGACGGGGAATTATCTCCCCGCGTGCAGTGGGCGGCGCCATAGGGAGAAACCCGATTTCCCTCCTGATTCCATGCCACCGGGTAATAGCTGCAGACGGAAGTCTGACCGGATACGCGGGCGGGATTGAACGAAAACAGGCTCTGCTGAGACTCGAGCAGGAATGGAAAATGGATGACTGCGTCAGGCAGATTCTGTGAACAGCGGGCAACGGAAAACAGGAAGAAGACACAGATGTATGTATATATGATTTAAATATATATAATAGTGTTATACGTTGCTTTTTTGACAAAGTTCATAATATACTATTTACAAATCTGTATAATAGAATACAATTGACACACGAAAATGCGATTTTGAGAACCAGCGTTTTTCTGAGAATGAACAGAAGCAGATAAAGAACAGACGGTATTCCTGTATTACCTAAAGGGAGTCGTTTCTGCTGATAAGGATAAAAGTCAGACGGAAAAGACCAAATATGTTATAATATATAATAAAGTCATATCGCACTGTAATATAGAAGGGAGACCGGACTGGTGAAAACCGTAATTAGATATTCTGGTCAGATAAAAAGAAATATCCTGATACTTGAGAAGAATGAGAAGAACAGAGAAGTGCTGCGGACCGCACTGGAACCAAAGTATGAACTGCAGTTTGTCGGATCTGGTGCGGAGGCGTTCATTCATCTCCATAAAAACAATTTTTCACTGGTAATCGTTGAGTTGAATGAAAACCAGGAAGATCGGATTGCGTTTCTGGATCTGTATTTTCAGAGCGAGGAGTATAAATCCATTCCGGTTACAGTGATCACCTCTGATACGGAGATGGAATTGTATGCAATTCGAATCGGGGTTGCTGACTTTATTTCGAAGTCTTTTGAAGCTCCTGAACTGATTTTAGCCAAATGTGACAGAGTGATTGAACTGTCATTTGACCGGATGCTGGTTCGTTCAACGGAGAATGATCAGCTGACGGGGCTGTATACACCTGAGTTCTTCTTCCAGTACGTTCGTCAGATTCTTGATTATACCAGGCGGGAAGCACGCGATGCACTGGTTCTTGATGTTGAGCATTTTCATCTGATTAATGAGATTTACGGACGTGAATTTGGTGATCGTCTGCTTCAGCAGATGGCAGATGCGCTGCGAAAGCTGAAACCGGAAACGGACGGTATTGTCTGCCGAAGCAGTGTGGATGTTTTTTACGTTTACTGCAAGCATCTGGCAGGGTACGATGCAATTCTTTCCGCCATGGATGAGGTCCTTTCACTACCGGAACTGCAGCAGTTTCGAGTACGTATCGGGGTATATCATCATGTGGACCATGATATTGCACCTGAGCGCTGGTTTGACCGGGCGAAGAAAGCGTGCGACCAGCTTCGAGGGGATTATACCCGTTCCATAGCTATATATGATTCCAATCTGATGGAGAAGAGTGTCTTTGAAGAGAGGCTTGTCTATGATATCCGTCGGGCAATCGATAACCGGGAATTGCTGGTTTATTATCAGCCTAAATATGACATTCGAGGCGATATCCCAAGACTTGCCAGTGCTGAGGCACTGATCCGGTGGAATCATCCGGGATACGGCATGATCGGACCGGATAAATTTATTCCGATTTTTGAAAAGAATGGAATTATTCAACTCGTTGACGATTATATTTTCCGAAGGACGGCAAGACAGATTCGCAAATGGAAAGATAAATACGGATTCTTTCTTCCTGTATCTGTCAATGTTTCACATATAGATATCTTTGATGAAAACCTTGAACAGAAACTGAAAGACATAGTGGAGAAAAACGGGTTGACCTCTGAGGTAGTTTCTCTTGAAATTACGGAATCTGCGTATTCCAGCAATGCCAATCGGCTGATTGAGTTTGCCACTAACATGCGGGAATGCGGGTACAAGATTGCCATGGATGACTTTGGAGTAGGTTCTTCTTCGCTTAACATGCTGACCCAGCTTCCTTTTGATGTACTGAAACTGGACATGCAGTTTGTTCGAAACATGGAGAAAGATCAGAAGAGCCGGAAAATGGTGGATCTGGTCATCGATATTGCCAAGTTCCTCGAAGTGACCTGTGTTGCTGAGGGCGTGGAGACAGAGACTCAATATCGTCTTCTGAAAGAGATGGGGTGCGATTACGGACAGGGTTTTTATTTCTCACGACCTGTCAATGCTGAGCTTTTTGAGAAGCTGCTGGAAAGTGAATT